>CAMETB010000006.1 GCA_945936265.1 uncultured Clostridia bacterium | reverse complement strand
ACTGCGGAGGTTATATCTCCTCCGTGAGCAGTTACCTCCGGTTTTAAGTTAAGAGAGGGAGTAGGTCCCCATGAACTGAAGTCCGACATAAACGGACCGCCAAGCTGTGATGCCGATATGGTTATATTGCCCTCTCTGTTTTCGTCGAGATTTGCAAGGAGGCTCTTTGACGCGTCCATAGTTATAGAGCACACGGGGATACCCGTCACTCCGCCTATTGTCATATTTATGTTACCGCTGACATTGTTGTAGATGATAACGCCGAGAGCGCCTTTCATCTTTGCAATACGCACCTTTTCCTCAAAAGTCATATTTCCGCCGCCACGCTCGACAAGAACTATCTTGTCCTTTACATCAAGGCCGGTGTAACCGGTTATCTGACCGTAAAGTTGTACCGCAACATAGGGCAGTTCCACCGTTGCGTTTTCCTCGTTGCCGGAGGCTTTCAGAATTTCTTTTACAAATTCTTTTTTGTTACCGTTTGCGTCCGATACTTCGTTGAAGAATATAACGGATGTATTGTTGTTGGCAAGCATATACTGCGTTTTCTGACCGCTTATACTTGCAACCGAAAGAGCCTCTGCAAATGTCGAGGGAGAACCTACCGTTGCCGAGTCGGGATTTTCTGTAAGGTTTGTACCCGTGTTGCTTCCGTAAGCGGAGGAGTAATCGTTACTTGCCGCAACGACGAGGCTGATACCCGCCTCTCTTATGCTCTTATAAACATTTATCATAAAGTCATCGTCGCCCTCGGAGAAGCCCGCAGACGAGCCGAGACTCATATTTATAACATCAACGCCGAGTTTTACGCAGTCTTCGAGCGCGGCAAGAATATCTACGGTTTCGGCACCGCCAAGACCTTCACTGTTCTCAAGGTCGGTAAATACCTTGCATATAACGAGTTGCGCTTCGGGAGCAACGCCCCTGAATGTAAGAGGCGTGCCGTCTTTTCCGAGTATTTCGTTTCCGTCGGAATCCTTTATTGGCTCATCGGACTTGTCGCCGAGATTGCCCGCTATTATGCCCGCAACATGAGTTCCGTGCACGGAGTACGAGGGATACACCACGGAGTCCTTATCTGCATAGTCATATGCAAAAGGAACTTTTGCGTTGTAGTAAACATCGTCGGCACTCGTTTTGCCGTCGTTTTTCAGAAGGCCGACATTTCTCGAGGCTGACGCACCGAATATTCTCTCGTTTACAATTTCTTTAGTAAGGGCAACCCACGAGGAATCGGGCATTGTCTGAAACGCCGCGTGGCTCTGGTCAAGACCTGTATCAAGCACGGCGACGACAAGTCCGCGTCCGTCGTATTCTATGCCCTCTGTCTTGTAAATACCCGTACCCCATACATTTGCATTGTTTTCGGTTATCGCCTCGGGCACCGAATAATGCTCGCTGAACGATACCTTCTTTACCCCGCTTATCGATGATATTTCGTTAACATCGCGGTAGCGCACCTTTAATGATATTGCGTCAGTAAAAAGAGTATACGAATATTTTCCCGTGTATGGAATACATTTTGCTTCGAGTTTGGCAAGGAAATCGGAGTGCTTTTTGTGCAATTCTTCTTCAAGAATAGCCGCCTCCTCGGTGTTTGCAAACTCCGTTAAGGAAAGTGCGCTTCCGCTCTGCTTATATAAGTCGGAAACAGATTTTCCGTCAAAGGTTACGAATATCCAATATTCCGTATCTTCGTTTTTATTGTTCGTTTTTACCGAACTGTTAAAATTACCGGTCTTATCCGCAAGTTGATATTTTCCCGTAACGTCCTCGAAAAGAGAACTTTTGTCACTTACAGAAGACGATGATGCCGGAAAAACTCCCGACTCCGCAAAAGCCGTAAGCGACGGGGAAAGAACCATACATAAAACGACGATAAAAGAAAGCGTTCGTTTCAAAAAGGAACTTTTTAACTTCATTTATAGATTCTCCATTCTTTGTGAAAAAAGCGAATTAAATCCGGACTGCATTGATTCCTGTGTTCATCAGTCCTTTTCAGGTGCATTTAACGCACCGGAAATGCAATGGTTCCGTCACTGTACCGTCCTTACGGAAGGGATACAACGGAATGTTTTCGGTTTACCCGATATTTTATTTTCCGATCTGCTCATAGAGTCGCAAAGATGGCAGGCAACAAAATGTCCGGGTGCCACCTCTCTGAGCTCGGGTGTTTTTTCTTTACATATGTCGGTGCAATATTCGCACCTTGTATGAAATTTGCAGCCTGACGGAGGGTCGGCGGGGGATGGGATATCTCCCGTGAGAATTTTATGGTTCATCTTCACATCCGGATCCGGTACCGGAACGGCGCTTAAAAGAGCCTGCGTATACGGATGAAGGGGAGCGTCGAAAATAGCGTCAGTTCCCGCATATTCAACCATTGAGCCGAGATACATAACTCCGACTTCATCGGATATGTGTTTTACAACGGACAAATCGTGCGAAATAAATATGTAGGTGAGGTTCTGCTTTTCCTGAAGTTCTTTCAGCAGATTTATTATCTGTGCCTGAATTGAAACGTCAAGCGCGCTGACAGGCTCATCGCATATTATAAGGCTCGGCTTTAAGGCAAGCGAACGCGCGATGCATATCCTCTGGCGCTGACCTCCCGAAAACTCGTGAGGGTATCTTTCAAAGTAATGTGAGGGAAGTCCGCACTCATCCATTACATGAAGAATGTAGTCTTTGTATTCTGATTTCGGAACGATTCCATGCACCTTGACTGCCTCTCCTATTATCTCGCCGACAGGCATACGCGGAGAGAGAGAAGAGTACGGGTCCTGAAATATCATCTGGAGCTTTGGGCGCAGATGACGCATCTGGCTTGCGGAAAGTGTTGCAAGGTCCACACCGTCAAATATTACCTTACCCGATGTTACATCGTAAAGGCGCATAATCGTTCTTCCCATGGTCGTCTTTCCGCAACCGGATTCTCCAACTATGCCTACCGTGGTTCCGCGGCGCACTTTAAATGAGACATCGTCAACCGCGCGCAGATAAGAGGCGGGCTTTCCGAAAACGTTTGTATTGAGAGGAAAATACTTTTTCAGATGATTGACTTCAAGAAGATATTCACTTTTCAAAGGAGCGTCGTTTTTGTGCGATGCGTTCATACATTTTCCTCCTTCTTTTTGTCATATAGATGGCATGCAACAAAATGCGTCGGAGACAGTTGCACCATTCCCGGATAATTGCCGTCGCACTCTTTTATACACCTGTCACACCTGTCTCTGAAATAGCAGGTAGTAGGCATATTTATCGGGTTGGGCACCTGACCGGGAATGCTGAAAAGTTTGTCAACCTTGGACGATACGACGGGCTTGGATTTCTGAAGTCCTATCGTGTATGGGTGAGCGCTTTCCTTGAATATCTCGCGCACGGTACCCTTTTCGACAACGCGTCCTGCATACATTACGACAACATAGTCCGCCATTTCGGCTATAACGCCAAGGTCATGGGTTATGAGCATTATACTACTGTCAAGCTTTTTACGCAGTTCTCTCAAAAGATCAAGTATCTGTGCCTGAATTGTTACATCGAGCGCGGTTGTCGGCTCGTCTGCAATTATAAGCTTTGGGTTGCATGCTATGGCTATCGCTATCATTACGCGCTGGCGCATACCGCCGGATAACTCGTGCGGATAAGATGAATATACACGTTCCGGCATGGCGATGCCGACAAGTTTTAACATTTCAAGGCTTCTTTCTTTTGCATCCGCACGGGTTGCACCCGGCACATGAAGAAGAGTCACCTCGTCAAGCTGATAGCCTATTGTGAATACCGGATTAAGGCTTGTCATAGGCTCCTGAAATATCATCGATATTTCACGGCCTCTTATGTGAGCCATTTCAGAGACCGGCATTTTTGCGATATCGACAACACGCTCCTCTTTCTTATAAAGAGGGCGCGTTCTTTGCTTTCCGTGCTTGTCTAATACGGGAACTTCCTTTACATTCCCGTTTTCATCAATAATTTTCTTTGTCATAGGCTCGGTACCGTTTGGTATCAGCTTTTCTGAGCGGAAGCGTATAGAGCCTTCAACTATTTGTCCTTGCGGAGCCTGAACCAGCTGCATAAGTGACATTGATGTTATGCTTTTTCCGCAACCGGATTCACCTACTACGCCGACAATACTCTTTTCCGGTATGTCGAAACTTACTCCGTTTACCGCTTTTAAAACGCCTGCATCGGTAAAGAAATAAGTGTGTAGATTATCAAATTCTACAATGTTATGCGGGTCTCTCATCTGTGTAAGGTATTCGCTCTCGGGAACGTTTTTACGGCGCTTTTTCTTTTCAAGAGTCTTCACCGTTTTAAAATTTTCATGTTCGATCTTGCGAAGTTCTTTTGAACTTATGTAATGAGAGTTATCCTTACCCTTATGCGTCAAGGTATTTTTTTCTGTATTTTTTTCTTTCATAAGTCCTCCTTAACGCTTTGATTTCGGGTCAAAGGCATCTCTTAAACCGTCGCCTATAAAGTTAAATGCCAGAACGGCAAGAATTATACATATACCGGGTGCGACCCACATATTCGGGTAGTTCTGAATGTATTTAAGACCGTGTTCGCCCGATACGACATTTATCATATTTCCCCATGTAGCGTATCTCGAGGGCAGACCGAGACCGAGGTATCCGAGCGTTGCTTCGGTAAGAATTATATTTCCGAGACCTAGAGTCATCGTAACTATAAGCTGAGGCATAACGTTCGGTAAAAGATGCTTGAATATTTTTCTCCACACGGGAAGGCCTGTAGCCTCTGCCGCCATCATATATTCCTGCTCTCTTAAATAGAGTATCTGACCTCGTACAAGCCTTGCCGTGCCGGCCCAGCCGAGCAATGTCAGCAGAGCCATCATAACAAATAGCTTTGCCCTGTCCTCAATGCCCATACTGTCAAGCATAAAACTTATGATAAGCATAAGCGGAAGGGTAGGAATACAGTAGAATATATCCACTATTCTCATGATCAACTGGTCAACCCATTTGCCGAAATATCCTGCAAGACCGCCAAGCAAAACGCCGAGCAAAGTTTCGAGAATAACGACGACGAAACCTATTGTAAGAGATATTCTTCCGCCGTACATGAGGCGGGAAAATACATCATAAGTCATAGCGTCGGTGCCGAGCAGATGTTCTTTGCTCGGTGGTGCCTCGATGTTACTTTTCAACTGCTGAACGGAAACGGAAATAGCCGTGTGATTTTCAACTTCGCCGGTTTCGGGATTGGTATATGAATATGATATCTGTTTTTCCGTAACTACCGTTTTACCGGGGCTCTTGTCAAGTTCCGTTTCGCCCCATATGAACGGCAGAAATTTGAGTTCCGGTCCTATAAAGGAGAATATGAACAGAACTATAAGCGTCACAAGACCGACCATTGACAATTTGGAACGGAAAAACCGCTTCATTACCATCTGACCGGGGGAGAGCGTTTTCACACTGTCCGCAATGGACACAGTCTCCTCGTTTGAGGATATCGGGCTCTCGGGGATAGTCACCGTTTCTTCGGCAATATCCGGATTTTTATTTTCATAATCCATCGAAAAAACCTTCCTCCCCGATTACTTGTTAAGCTTTACTCTCGGATCGACAACTGCATACATAAGATCCGAAAGGAGCGTTCCTATTACCGTAAGAACGGCAAGGAACATATTGTATCCCATAACGAACGGAATGTCACCTTGTTGCAGAGCAATATACGCTTTCTGACCGATACCCGGAATAGAAAATACCTGCTCCGTTATCATAGCTCCGCCGAAAAGACCGGGCAGGGTTCCCGCAAGCAAAGTAACAAGCGGTATCATTGTATTGCGAAACGCATGTTTATATATTACGGAGTGCTCGCTGACTCCCTTGGCTCTTGCCGTGCGTATATAGTCGGCGTTGAGAACCTCAAGGGTATTTGTACGCGTATAACGCATAAGGCTTCCTATGCTCAATATAACGAGAACGAGCATAGGCAGAACGAGGTGCCATGCCATATCCCAGAATATAGTCCACGACGATGCGTCATTAGGCAATCCTGAACTTGAAAGGCCGTTTACGGGGAACCATCGCAGTTCTACGGCAAAGAAGCGTATAAAGATAGCGCCGAGGAAGAACGAGGGCAAAGAGATACCTATCATTGAAAGTACCGTCGCGGAATAATCAACAAAGCCGTACTGGTGAGTTGCGGCTTTTATTCCAAGCGGAACGGCTATGAGAAACTCAAGTATAAGTGATATGAACGCAAGGGCGAATGATATGCCCATATTCTGAAAAATTACCTGTCCGACAGGGAGCTGGTAATAGAAAGAGATACCTAGATCGCCTTTAAGTAAATTTCCCATCCATTTTCCATAGCCTTTTACAAGCCCTCCGAAAGAACGGTCGGAAAGACCGTACAACTCCTTAAGGTCATCAAGATGGGATGGGTCCATCTGACCGGAGGCAATTAAAGGCTGATATTTCTGATCTACGAAGTCGGCAGGCATAAAGCGAACCAAAGTGTAGATTATTACCGAAACGCCGAACAGCACGAGGACTGCTATGGCGAGTCGTTTTAGAACATATTTTACCATTTGTGCTCCTTACATCTTAAAGCGGTTTTAAGGTAAAGGCGTCGTTCCCGCGCACAAAACTTTTATGCGCAGTCGGGCGGCTTTACCCGTCGGGGATGATGTTTATAATCGTTTTGCGCGTCCCCACCGCAAAATCGTTGGTAACGATAATAAATCAAGAGGCAGACAGCCCTTAAAGAAGGGCTGCCTTCCTTTTTTAATTATTTTACGAAGTCCATTTCCCAGATACGAGAGAACAGACCGTTGTTAGGACCTATTTCGTTATCCGGAGTAAGAGAGTTTCTGTCTATCTTTGATGAGTTGAATACCGTAAGATCTTTACGCTGATATGTGGGCATTTCAACAGCCAGCTCCATAACCTTTTCAAGGGCTTGCTTGTATATAGGCGCTCTTTCGTCACGCTCCGTGGTTTCACGAGCGGCGTCTATAAGATCGCTGAGCTCAAGGATTGTAGCATACTCAAAAGAAAACTTTTCCTTGTCTTGCTTTATTGTGGAGTAGCCCCAGTTTTCCGTGCTTCCCGCATGAGATTCTATATGATATACCTGATACATATCAGGGTCTATCGTTGAAGACCATGCGGCTGCCCATACGGCAAGATCGCCTGTAGCAAGTTTCTTAAGTGCCCAGTTGTCTGTTTTTACGGATATCTTGAAACCTATTGAGTTAAGGGTCTGAGCGGCTCTTTCAAACATAAGGCTTGCAGGGTGATCGTTTGATGTGCCGGGTATTGTAAATGTGTAGGAAAGCTGTTCCCATGTACCCTCGTCGTTCTTTTTGCCGAGCATTTTGTTGCCCTTTTCATCGGTGCGCTGTTCATATCCCGCTTCAATGAGCATATTGAGTATTTCTTCACCGGTCTTCAACTGATAATAAGGAGATGTACGGTTATCCTGCGGATATGCCCACGAGGTCGTAGACATAGGCCAGAATATTCTCGAGCAGGAGCCTTCGGGATAGAAGTCAAGTACAAGCGCCGTATCCATTGCGTGCATAATAGCGCGGCGTACGTTTATATCGGGAATGAATTTCGGGTTTATACCGACATATCCGTAACCATTTGTATCAACCTCTTTCATCGAGAGGTGTGAATATTTGCTTATTTCCGCTATGTTATCGGAAGTTCCGCTCGGTGAACCTACGTCAACGCCGTCCGTTGCAAGCGTTGCTATCGTCTGTGCTGAGTTGACAACCTGGTAACGGATGTACTTTATCTTTGCGTTATTAAGATTTTTTCCTACCGTTTCAAAATAGGTGTTTCTTTCATAGTAGATAATGTTGTTCTGGCAGAACTTGTCGCTCGTCGGGTATTTTTCGCCTTCTGCAAGACCGCCCTGCTTTGAAGCTTTGTAAGGACCCGCGCCGACGGGAACACCGAGTTTGTCGGGATTCTTTACGACATTGTTCATAAAGTCGGTGGAGCCGTAGTCAACACCGAAGCGTGTGCTGTTTATCGTCTCCTCATTGGAGTAGTAGTGCATAGGAGCAACGGTAAACGCAAAGTTCCATATAGCCTTCGGGTCAACCTTGTTTATTCTGATTTTCAAAACATCGTGTTCGCCGTCAAGTTCTTTTCCATTGAAGGAGGTAACCTTTTCCGTAGTAATACCGCTTATTGTCGGGTAAGCGAGTTCTCCACTTGCTTTGAGATCTTCAAAGTAATCGTTCTTTGCCTCGGCGGTAAAACGCTCGAATATTTTCGTCGAAGAAGCGGAACCGTACAGAACGCCCTGAAGTCCCGAGTAGTTGAGAGAATCTTTTTCATATTCTATGTATCTCTTCCATACTATGTCGGTTACATATTCTTTTTCTGCGGCAGCTTTTGCGTCAGCCTCGCTCATTCCCGCATTTGCATTCTGAATACGCTTGTAGTTTTCTTCAACATATTTTTCAACAAAAGATGTGTAGGTAGAGAAGTCTATCTTGTATTTGCCGTTCTCGTCCTTTATCTGATAGCCCGTTTGCGGGTTGGTCTCAACATATGCAATACCCTCGAGATAGAGGAAAAGTTGCCACGGCGTGCTTATCGTGTACTCCTTGCTGTAATCTTCAAGAGATTCGGTTGCGGTCTGATAGTCGGATGCAAGTTCCTCTTTGAAAAGCGATTTTACGATTTCTATATCGGCAAGAACCTGTGTGGGATCTGCCGGCATAATTCCCGCACCGCCCGACGCTGTCGGATTGCTTTCTCTTATCTTGTATTGGCAGTAGTCGTAAATAGCCTGAATACGCGCCTCCGCCTTGTCTTCAAAGCCTGCGTTGAACTCCTCCTCGTTGTCGGCTTCACCCTGCGTGCGGTATTCCGTAAGACCTACTATATCGGTCGAATAAATAGTCGCATTACCTGTGTAAACGGGGTCAAGGTAAACATAGAGGTTGAAAAGAACATCCTTTATTGTAAGAGGAGTTCCGTCGCTGAACCTTATACCGTTCTTTATAAGGAACGCATATTCGGTAAATGCCGTGTCGCTGTCGTTTCCTTTTGTCAGGGGATTGCCGTTTTCGTCAAGGCGCGTTTCGGTGTAGTCCTGCGCAACGCACGCCTCGTTGTCGCCGCAGGAAATTGTTGCGTTCTTACCGCTGACGGAGAGCATACCTATCTGAGTCTGACCCGTTATTTCGCTGTCATATGCGGTTGTTGAGAAGAACGGGTTGAAAACTCCGTCCTGACCCTCGATGGCAAAGCGGACGGGATCGCGTTCTGTGTCATACTTCGTTACTACCGGAACATCGGTATCCGTGCCGGTGCTTGTGTCGGTAGAGGAATTTTTGTCTCCGCAACCGACAAGAGAGGCTGAAAGCATGGAGGCAAGAAGAACGCCCGCCACGATTTTCTTGAATGGTTTCATATTTTTTTCCTTTCCTTAATGCAATACGGTTGATATTTCAACAGTAATTGTTACGATTTATTTTCTTCAAATGTAACGGTTCCCGTCACATCAAAATCGACTTTTTCATCTGCCGTGCCGAATATGTACTCATATTTCGTTCCGCTTGAGAACTGAACCGACGCTTCCGATGCGGAGGCAAGTTTCGTATATATGAGTGAACAGTTTTCAAACGAACATCCCTTAACGGATGCTCCTTCCTCTGCGCTGCCCGCTAAAAATCCTATCGGATAGACTGAGTTCCACGCTATCTTTACATTGATATTTACATTTTCAAATCTGAGATTTTCAATAATGGCGCCGGATTTCAGATCTCCGAAAAGACCGTAGTTTTTGCTGTTCTTTGTAAGCGTTATGTCTTTAGTTATATTCTTTATTGTGTGGCCGTTTCCTATAAATGTTCCCGAAAAATCGGTAAGAGACGGGAAGGATACCTTGCTTCCGTCATAATCTATATCCGTATCGAGATAAACCGTTTTGTTTTTGTACTGCGTCAGTTTTGAAAGATCCGAGCGCGCGCGGACTATCAGCACATCGCCGTCAAACCATTTCGTGTAGAGAGTTATATGGTCTCCCTCGTGAATTTCGATAGGCCATGAAGCCTTTTTTGTACATTCTTCGTCAAGGAAGTAGTCGTAGAAAGTTTTCAATACATTACCGCTTTCGTCGTTCATACCTGCCATATAGGTAAAGCGGTTTACCGTGTCACCGTCTTTATAGGTGCGCACATCGTCATCCCTGCCGTCAACCTTTATCGTGACGGTAGGACATTCCTTCCATTTTACGACAAGAGTCATACTTTTTGTTGCTTTTTCGCTTTCAAATGAAAAAGGAGTGCTTTCCGTAAGAGTATTTCCGTCCTCGTCTTTAAGGACATTTCCGTCCTCGTCGGTAAGTGCTTTATACCAGCCCTCGATAACATAGTAGGAGTTGAGCACAGGGGCCTTTACCTCGTTGCTGTCGCCCGGCTTTATTATCGGGCTGTTTTCCTTGTAGTAAATTACCCTGCCTGCCGTTTCGTCAACGATACCACCGTTGAAATCGTATGTGACCTTTACCGTGTAGCCCCGCTCTTCAAGGGAAGGGGAGTCATTACACGACGACAGAACAAATATCGCCGACACGAGCAGTATAATCAATAATGCAGGGGATAAAAACTTTTTAATTTTCATAATCAACCGTTCCCGCACAGCGTGCGCTTTTTTTTAATATTTCAAAATCCGAAGATTTTATTGTCAAAGTAAAATATCATATTGCCTTAAAACTGAAATAAGGGTAGTAATATGCCGTATGTATCTCATAAAAGGGCTATCCGAGCCAAAGGCGTGCAAAGAAATACATAAGAACGGCAACGAACGCAAGGCAGAGAAGCAGGGGAGCGAAGGCACGCAGGGCGCCTATCAGCAACCCCCTTTTTTCTGCTTTGGAAAGTTCGATTTTCTGTTTTTTATCGGTATCTTCCGAGGAAGAGTTCCGATTTTCTTTTTTGCTCTGCCGTGAGGATTTCATACCGTGGTTCCACGGCATCCACTCGGCACTCATGGGAGATACGGTTCTGCCGTCGTCCCAATCGTTATCTTTTTTGTTTTTATCTTTTTTCATATATGCCTCCTTACGTTTTTTATAAAGAGGCATTTTCCTTTACCCGCCCCGTCGGGAGCGGGTAAAGGGTAAATAGTTAAGCCTCGGTTACTGTAAGAGTGCCGTCAACAACCGTTGCCGTGTAATTTACTCCGCCGTAAGTGAATGTAACGGAAGTTCCGTCTGCGGAGAATTTGCCTTCTGCCTTGTTTGCCCACTGATTGCTCTCATCGCCTACCCATACTCTTACTTTGCAAGAACTCGAGTAACGGTCAATAAGGATCGTGTAGACAACCCCGTCAACATTTGCGGTATTGCCTATCAGTGTGGCTTGTGCGGCGGTAAGTTCAATCATATGATATTTTCCGCCATAATTTGACTGATTAGGATACCATTCGTCAGCGACTGCAAAGTATCTTACGCTACCGCCGATGGTGAACTTGATAACTTCTCCGTTTGACATTTCTTCATAATCCGTAACTACCGTTGTGTTACCATCGGTATCTATGAAGGTAAATGCATAAACGGGAGTACCATCATCTTTTATTACATATCCGGCAGAGAATGTAGTGAATACTTTTGTGTTGGAAAGGTCTGTTACATCCGTTGCTCCATAGTTGAAGTTGCTGAAGTGCTTGAGATTCGAACCTATCGAAGAAGCGTCGGTAAGAACCCACTCGTCAGAGGTGTTCTTTGCAAGAATGTAAGTAATTGAGGATACTACAAACTTGTAATAGTCGTGCGTTCCGTCGGAGCCCTTTACTGCCTCAACAGGAACTCCGAATGTGTCGTCCTCACCCTTGAGAGCAACCATTACCTGCTTATTGCCCCAGGTAAACTTAAGCACCGTTCCGTCCTTTGCGGTTACGACGCCGTAAATTGCGTAATCAGCGGCGGTTACGAGATAAGCGTAAGATCCCGAGGTGAGATAGTAGTATGTTGCGTCATTATAGGTGAATGAGAAGCCCGTTCCCTCCGAAACAGGAGTTGTGGTTATTGCAACCGGTTCGCTGCTCGTACCGAAGGTGTATCCAAGCGTGAATGTGTTGTCGGCAAATGCTACCGAACTCTTTAAGTAGAGCGTAGTGCCGTCAACGGTAATGCTCTTGCTTGAGAGACTTGCTATTGCTATCTCATCGGCAGTAAGAGCCTGGAGAACTTTTGTCTCACCGTTTACATAGTAGAAGTAGTAAGCGTCGCCGACTTTGAGTTGAACAAACTTCGTGCTGTTTCCGTCCGTTGTCGTCTTGTCGGTTGATGTAGCCGAATTTCCGTCAACCGTGTATGTATAAGACAAAGTATATCCGGAATATCTGCTATATTTAACGGTAACCGAAACATTGACCGTGTGTCCGCTTACGGTTGTAGTTCCGAGCAGAGCATACTTATCTGCGGGTACCTCAACAAGCGTCGTGGAGTCATACCTTGCAAAATACTTGGTTGTCTCTCCGCTTGTTACTGTTATAACGCCCTTGCCGCTTTCAACCGAGAAGGTTGCGTCTGCTCCGTTATAAGTTGCATAGAACTTGCCCTCGTAGCCTTCTGCGGTCTTTTCGACTTTGTAGTCTATAACTACCTTTGCGCTTGAATAGTTACCGATAACCGCCTTATTGGCCTTGTTCTCCTCGGAGCCGAGGTTCATAACATTTTCGGTAACGGTTACAACGCCGTCAACTATCTCGGCAACATGTACGGTTTCGCCTATTTCAAAACTCATAAGAGTTTCTGAAGAGAATTTAACATTGGAAGCGGTCGTTCCGTCGTATTTAACCGTAAATGTGAAGTTAGAATATGAAGCTGACTGATAAAGTTCAACTACAAGTTTTCCGTCTGCGTGAGTGCCGAGGAAGTTTGCTTTGTATTCCTCAATCACAGTACCCTTGTAAGAGTAAGATGAAGGATTCTTATAGTAAATTCTGTAATTTACTCCGTCTACTCCGGTAAATGCAAGGTAAGAGTTATCCGATGCAAACGATACATTTGTTGCTTCGGAAGAATTATACTTAACCTTGTAAACTCCGTTTTCAAATGTTACTGAAGCGGAAGGTGAAGACGCGCCTATGTAGTAGAACGAATTACCTGCAAAGCGGTACTGGTCGGGAACGACCTTAACCATTGCCAAAGTACCTTCGGATATATAGATAATGCACTTATCTGTATCGGTGTCAAATGTAAGATCTTTACCGTTTGAGCCCATAGTTGCAAGGTACTTGTTCTCGCCGAGAGTTGCATAGTACTGAGGTACTTTGCTCTCGTCAAGTTCTACGGTGACAGTAACCGTTTCCTCGCCGAATACATGCGTTCCGACATACTTATATTCGGTATCGGTAAGTACCTTTATAGCCTTGCTGTGAACTGTGCCGGATTTGAATATTGCAAGGTAATATGTGTAAGAATCCTCACCGTTTATTAAGTACTCTAACTTGCTGAAGAGTGCAGAGCCTTCAACGGGAGCGAACGAAACAAGTTCAAACGTATCGCTGCTGTATCTTGCCTGGAATCTGTACTCGGCTTTTCCTGCGCCGGTTACTTCGTTATATACGGGTGCAACAAGGAGTTTTGCGTCCGTGAAGCTGTAATTGTAGCAGGTGTTGAATTCATCTCTTGTAAGAACTACTGCAAGATGCTGATCCGAGGTTGCCTCATCGCAGTTGAGCGCTATTACGTAGTCAACTCCGTCGTAGGTGTACTTGATGTATGAGTGATTGTTGTTTCCGAAGTCGTAGTTTGCACTGAGCAATTCTACATCCGTTGCGTCAACGCCGCCAACCTTTACCGTAAGAGCAAGCGACTTTGTTCCGTCCTCTGCCGTAACCACAGCAAAGTCAGGAGTTACATCATTGCCGCTCGGGTCTTTGATTGTAGCAAGCGCAAGGTTGAACAACTCTCCGTTTACAACCCATACTTTGCCGTCTTTTATAAATACAACAAAATTCTTGTATGAGTGCGTCTGGATAAAGAGTATATCGCCGCCGTTCCATTTTCCGTAAGAGAATGAGTCGCCGGTCTTCTTGGTATAACTCGATCCGTCGGGAGCGTAAATCCAGGAGTACTTTCCGTCAGCGTCCTTCATTATCGTGATTATATCGTTAGAGTTCGTATAGCCAAATGCAAGTTGTTTCTCTACAAGGAAGTTGTCAAGATTGGGCTGTACATAAACCTCGGCTTTTATGCCGTTAAGATAAATGGTCGTTCCATCCTGCGCGGGAGTTATCTTTATTACATTCTTGTCGTCGTCAAACTTAACTACGAGCGACTCGCCGTCCATATAGAACATATAGTCATACATTGTGAAGTTTGTGCTGTCAACGGAGAATGTAAATGCGGTAAACGCCGTTTTGTCTGATACGGGCGCAACTATCTTAAATACCTGTACCGTGCCGTTAGGAAGAGTTATTGCATAAAGTCCCGTGTTGTCTTTGAGTATTTCGGGAACGAAATATCTGTATTCCCATCCGCTCTCACCGAGGTCGTGATCGAGAGTTGCGTCCGGATAAAGCGAAATTCCGAAGCCATAAACATCGTCAAATTTGCCGCTGTTTGTCTTCCACTGAACTTCTTTTCCGTCTATTACGGTAGAGAATCTGAAGCCTTCATAGTTGAGCCACTTAACGAGAGTATCGTTGAACTTAAGTCCTTCGGGAGTAAGTTCAAGGCGATATTTCGTCTGGAACTGATTAAGTGAATTGCCTGCGTAAGCAACAAGTTTTACGCCTGCATAGTTAATGAGTCTTGTGTCGTAGAATACTTTGTCGCCCACTTTTGCGATTTCACGCCTTGATGCGTCAACGGTATAAACCTTGCCGTCCTCTGTCGTGAATAAATAAATGCCGTTTTCAAAGTCGAAGTCTGATGTGTAAGCAACTCTTACGCCGTTTACTTTGAGTGCGGCGGCGTCGGTTATTTCAAACGTATCCGTGCCGTCGGTGTAAGTGCCTGCAATATTTTCAAGCAATGTGCTGCTGTATGCGTCAAACGTTTCGCCGTCAACGGTTACTTTTACGCTTGTCGTCTTTGTGTAAGCACCATAGGTTATTGCAAACGTCTTTTCATTGTCTGATGCGTCCTTAGCCACTACCGTAACGGTTGCTGTTCCGTCCGCATTCTTTACCCAGGTAAATGACTGCGATGTGTAAGAAACGCCGTCTGCCGTGTATCTGAAGCCGAAGAGCGGATATACGGGCTCTACCCATACATCTTCTTCCTCATCCTCATCATACTCAAAGGAGCCTACATTACCCTTTATTATCTCAATCTTTTTATCGGTTGCAGAGCCTATTACAACATAGACAAAGCCGTCGGGCAATATGCGGTCATAGTTGATGTATGCAACTTCACCGAGTTTTGCGGTCTTGCTTTCAAATACAACTACCGTGGGGTCACCCTCGCCCTTTACGGTGAACGTAACCTTGTTGCCGTCAACCGCAAAGTCGTACTGTTCTGCGGTATATGCTGTGCCGTTTATCTTAAGCGTTCCGTCAGCAGAGAAGGAAATTTCCTTCGGAGCAGGAGCGCCCTCGCCTGTTGCTCCTACGAGGAATTCGTAGTATTTACCTACAACGTTTTCAAGTTCGGTGGAAACCATGTCGCCCCAACCGTCGCCGTAAACGTTTGCATAGTAATCATGAGGCTCTATTCTTACCGTCTTCGTTCCGTATGTGAACTTGAAAGCAAGAGAGTTGCCCGCTCTGTAAAGCTCGTAGTCATACGGTGTGCCGTCAACTTTAAGAACGCCGCCTTCTACAGTTACGTATATCGGATCATACTTTACGCTGTATCCGAGAGCAACGTAATCTTTAAGCCCTCCGAGGAATACGTTTACCTCGGCAGTCTTGAAGAGCTTGCGTGATGCGTTGTCACCGGTAATCTTTGAATCGTATCCGACAACGGTGAGATCGTTATCGCCGTCAAATGAGAATACCAGCTCTCCTGATTTAAGTGAGAGTATGCCGCTTTCTTCGTCAAGCGAAGCGGTGAGATTATAGTCGCTTTCGCCTACCGTTACCTTGCCGTTTGCTATAACAAACTTTTCGGTACCGAGTACAAACGTTCCGTTGAATGCGTCAACAAGGCTTGTCGCATAGAAAGTTGCGTCATTGCCCGCATCCTTAAGAACGCCTGCGTTCTTGTTTAACGAGTAAGTTGTATCGCCTATCTTTACGGTAAGCGTAAGAGCGCCGTCATTGAAGCCTATCGTAGCCTTAACGGGTGATGTTGCACCGTTTACGTAAACGTCTGCGCCTATGATGTCAAGCTTAAGGACTGTTCCGTCCTTTACCATCGTGTAACTTCCGCTGAAGTCGTTGCTTACGTAATTATCTACTTTTTCACCGTCGGAAACTACTATTCCGTCAAGAGTTGCCGCGAATGCAACGGCAGTGCCGCCGTTTATATAAACTGCAGTCGAAGCAAAAGCATAGTAGGGAACAAGAGCCACACCGTTATACTTGCCGTCTTCTATTGTGATGGTTGTACCGTCGGCTTTTATCCAAGTTCCGTTGAATGCGGATATGGAAATTTCAAACTTAGCGTCTGCGTTTTCAAGAGCCACATCGCCGGTTGTCTCGTCTGACGTGAACACAACTCCGTTAAATCCTGCAAATCCGTCAAATCCGAACGTTCCTTTTTCAACGTCGGTAAAGAGAACCGCGTAGGTATATTCTCCCGTACTCTTGTTGAGAACTTTATATGAGTTTACGCCATTGTTTGCGGTAAGAGCACCGTCCACTATATACACGACGCCGTCCTTTTCCCATGCTCCGCCGGCAAAATTCATATCGGGGGTGTAGTAAGCGGATGTGCCGTCAGCCAAAGCCTTTAACTCAACGAAAGAAGCGTTTGCGGAATATCCGGGAACTCCGTTTTCGTAAGATACGGTATAGAATGCACCGTCTGCGTCTTTAACATATATAACGCAACCGTCATAGGAGCCGATTTCTTTATCGCCGATCCATACACGTGTATAGGTCTTATCTCCTACCTTGACGTCTTTGCCGATTTCAATGCTTGCGTTGCCTGCAACGAGTGATACAAATTCGCCTGCAATATCGGAGTAGTCAACGGTCTTTTGAGTAAGCGTAAGATCGTTGAGAACGGGAAGAGCAGGATAATAAACATCGTCTCCCGAAACATAGCCGAGAACTGCAACGAATTCATCTGTATCGTCGGGAAGTACAAGAGACGATGCAATGTTTGCACCGTAAGCAACGGTGACATCCTTTCCGTCAACTTTTACAACAACGGTGTGAGTCTTGCTGAGATCCGTCTTAAGTGCGGGAACAGCGCCGGTTACGTCCCAGTCAACAGTGTTCCAGCCCATTTCCGAGGCTTTGCCGTCACCGGTCTTGCAACCTATTATGTAATCGGGAAGAAATTCTTCTCCGTAAACCTCGCCTACAACATCGCCGGATTTAACGAGAGCATACGCTATCGCGCTGTCTGCAACCTTTGATGCCGCGACCGAACCTTTTACGGATGCTGTAGCGGTGATGTTTGCGTCCGCATAAGCGTTTACTACTACGGCTTTGTCAAGCATTGAGCCGACGACGCCGCCGACCTTTGCACCGTCACCGTCAACGGTAACGGTAACCTTTACATTTGCTACAGTCGTATTATCGAGTGTACCTGCAAGACCGCCGACCACAGCTTTGTTTCCGCCTGCGGTTATTTTACCGTCAACGGTAACGAAGGTTATCTTGCTGTTTACTGCCGAGCCGGCAAGAATACCTACCGAGCATTCGGGTGAGGAGTTACCGATATCTGCGCCTTCAATTACGAGGTTGGAGACCTCTGCATTTTCGAGCTTGTCAAATAAGCCTATGCTGTCGGAAGATGCGTCAACGGTAAGACCGCTGATTTTGTGGAACTGACCGTCAAATACGCCCTTGAAACCGGAAATCGGTTCAAAGTCGTCAGTCAGTGTAATGTCTGCTGTCAATTTGAATGTCCTTGTTGCATAACCGTTTTCGTTAGCCTTTATTTTCTTTGCGGCTTCGAGAAGGTCCTGCAAGTTGGCAATTTCGACAGGTGCGTCGGGATCATCGGGTATGTCTGTATCTGTATCCGTATCGGTATCTGTATCCGTATCGGTATCTGTTCCGGTATCGGTACTCGTATCTGTATCCGTAGATGTGTCCGTCTGAGTGCCGGTCGATGTATCGGTATCGTTGTCCTTGTCCTTGCAAGCGGTTACGAAAGCAAGGGTAAGCAAAACGACAAGTAATACCGCAAGTATTTTGCCGAACTTTTTCATCTCATTTCCTCCATATTATTTAATAAGAATATATTTCAAACGCTGTGCCTCCGTGCCACGCTGTGATTGTTCGATGGCGCAGGTGTTCAAAATCGTTTTTCAGTAGTTTACTTTTTCTGCTTTTTCAAAATCGGGTAAGAGAATATCGCTTTCCTTGTCCTGCGGATTAAGCGTATGTTCCTTCTGATACAACCACTCTCCGTTCTCATCCTTGGTAAGAGTAAAGAGGTAATTGCCCGCATTGTCATAGACTACAACATACGTAACCTCTCCGCTTGTCGTAAGGTAGGCTATACAGGTTATCTTTGAACTCATTTCCGTATTTTCGGTATATACCGCTTTTCCGTTTTCAAACTTACAGTCAAGAAGCGTAAGTGTTGTTATTCCGAAAGGATCAACGTCCATTGTTGCAAATTTAAGTCCGTTTTCGTCATAAACCGTGTATGTTGCCTCGCCATCCGAGAGGGAAATTGATTTTATATCTCCGTAGTAGTCGCCTGCTCCGTCGTCATAGACCTCTGTACTCGTTACATAATAATATGTAGCGGTTTTTCCGTTTTCTTTTATATTGCCCGCCTTGTCGCACTCTTGTCCGTCAAAACGGTAGATCCAGAATTCTCCGTAATCGTCCGAGCCTATTGAGCGATAAGTGTTGTAATACGTTCCTGTGTACCATATATCCGTGTCGTCGTTGTGAGTATCATGGAGCTTTGCGTTTCCGTATCCGTCCATCTTTATCATATAGTAGTCGATGAGCGTTCCGTAGAAGTCCTCGCTCATATAGAAAACGTAATCCTCACCGTAATCATAGGTCTGATAAATTTCATCCGAGAGGGCTCCCTTTATCGAGAAGGACATACGGTTGTCGGTTATTGTTCCCGTCTTTTCGGAATAATTTTCGACCTTTATCTTTATGGTGTCGCCGTCAAGCGAATATTCGCCGTGATAACTTACG
This sequence comes from uncultured Clostridia bacterium, assembly GCA_945936265.1. GTDB lineage: Bacteria > Bacillota > Clostridia > Oscillospirales > CAG-272 > RGIG2000. The sequence goes on along the minus strand of CAMETB010000006.1, from coordinate 3,757 downwards.
TTGTCGGAGGTTATATATTCAACATAGCGGAAAAGTACGTTTCCGTCCGCGTCCGAATAATCATAGAAATTGTATCTCGACTTATCGTCGGCGTTTATGCAGGTGCGTTCCGTAAGATCTGCCGATCTGTAAACTGTATTCCTGTAAACCGTAGTACTGCCATTTGAAAGGGAAATTTTGCAGCGGTGATATCCACCGTAGAAATATCCGTCGAAGACAAGCGTTCCCGTAACTGAGTTTTCACCGCTCTGCATATCGGTAAGGCTTACCTTGTAAACATCGGAGCCATATTCGCCCTCAACCACGCTGTAAGAGCCTATATACTCCTCCGTATTGTAGGAATTGTCGAACAGAGAGAGTTTTGCCATTGAACCCCCGTCAAGCGTTATCTGAAAATCTCCATAGGAGAGGAATGTCATTGATGTGTTCGTCTTTATCTCGCTTGCCTCGACAAGCCTGTCGCCCACGGTAAAGAAGTATCTGTATTCCATAGGCACGCCGTATTCGTCCTCATATACAACTGCAAGATACTGCTCGTCATATACGAGAGCGACATAAAGGTAAATCTCGGAGTAAACCGCACCTGCGGGCATTGCAACCTCCGTAAATTCCGACGAGATGTTTTCTCTTGCGTAAAGAGTAGCATGACCGAAACCGTCGTCAACTATTTTGTAGAGTGAATTTTCACCTTTTCCGAGCGTATCGTAAACCGAAAGAAATTCAACCGTGTTAATAATGAAATTCGTATCGTTTTCCCGCTTGTATATTTCAGGGCGAACACGAACGGTGGTTTCATATTCGTCGCCGAGGTAATCCACAATATCGGGGTTTGAAAGGGCTATGAAAAATTCTTTTCCGACACCCTCAACATCGGCATTTCTGTAAAACAGAGTGTACTCCGTTCCAAATTCTGAGTAACCGAACGGATCTATCATATTGAGAAATTCTCCATACGGGTCGGTTACGTAAATGATGTTGCCGACAACCCTTAATCTTGCCGTATATGTTCCGTCATCGAGTTTCCCGTAGTAATAAACGCTTTCCGATACCGTGTCGTTTGCACTTATGTAATCGGAGTATATTGACCACGAACCTTTATATGTTTCTACTGCGTCGCCGGAGACGTATATCGTTAAATGTGTAAATATGGGTTTGTATCCTTCAAACCAGTTCTGAGAGTTGTATTTTGATTCTATTCCGTTGGAAAACGGCGCCATCTCCGATATTTTTGCGGGAGACGAAGAAGAAATCGTTACGGAAGCAAGAGAGGTGCAGTCCGCAAATGCAAATGCGGCAATTTCTCTTATTCCTTTTCCTATTGTTATCTTCGAAACGCTTGCGCAACTTGTAAATGCGTATTCACCTATCTTTGTAAGCGAGTCTGGAAAATTAAGTTCCGTCAGCGAAGCACAGCTTGTAAATGCGTAGTTGCCTATCGTTTTGAGCTCCGGTCCGAACTCGGCTTTCATAAGATAAACGCAACCATAAAATGCTTCTTTGCCGATAGTCTGTATTTTTTCGAGTTTCGGAATTTCAAAGAGCCTTGTGAATATGTAACTGCTTCCGTCGGCGTTTTCCTCGGTTATGTAACCGGCAAATGCGCGGTCGCCTATCGTCTTTACATTTTCAAGCCAGTAAAGAGGATTCTGAACTCCATAGGTTGAATCATATCCGAGTTGCCAGCAACCGTCAAAAGCCTTTGCACCTACGGAATAAAGTTTCTCACTGTTCGGTATAACGAGCTTTTCAAGGGAATAAACCTTGTAGAAAGCACCCTCTGCTATGGTTGTTATCTCTCCCGTTACCGTAACCTTTTTGAGCGTTTTCGGAACAAGAAGAGAAGAAAAATCTGCGTTTTTCTCAATGAGCCCATAAAGAACATTTAATTCTGCTTCGAATGAGTAATCGTTGTCAAGATAGGTTTCCGCTCCGAAGAGATACGCAATGAAATTGTTCTCGGCTCTAGAGCCGCCGATAAACGGAACGGTAAGTTCTTTCAACGAGGTACATGGTGAAAATGCGCCGCACTCTATGCTGTTATAGCAGTCAGGGACCACAATCTTTTTTATTTTTGAAGCCAGAACATTGTCCTTGAAAACATCCTTCGATACAGATGTTGCAAATTCCGGGAACACAACAGTTTCAAGCGAACCGTTATAAGAAATTACGACGCCATTCTCTATGACAAAGTTAGTCAAATCTGCATTTTCAAACACAGCAACAAGTTTAAGACTTTCACCTTGAACCGATGAGAGATTCTTTACCCTTGCTTTGTCTATGAAGGATTCATAACTGCCGTCTTTTCTGTAGAGACGCCACTCGGAAAATTCCTCGTTTTTCAAAGTAAAGGTATTTGCCGGCAAGGTTACCTTCTCGTCATATGAAATCTGTACGCTTTCCATAGCTCCGACTCCTCTGCCCGAGTCAAATGATACGGTGTAGGTGATGGGAGAAGTCCACTTTACATAAACAATTGTTTCGCCTTCCGGTATCTTATCACCGATGGATATCTTATCGTTAAATGAGGCGTCTCCGTAATATTCACAGGAAAGATATCCTTCCTTTGAGGGAACATATTCTATCTCATCGCCGACATTTCCTGTTATCGCCGTTATTACCGTACCGTCGGCATTTTTGAAAATCACTGTTCCTTCCGTTATAGGATCTATCCCGGTACCGGTTTCTGTCTGTGTGTCAGTTTCTGTGTCGGTACTTGTTGTGTCTGTGCCGTCTTTGCCATTGCACGATACGAAAAGTATAGCGGATAAGCACATAAGCAAAGCGAACAATGTGAGAAAACGTAATCTTACTTTCTTCATAATTCCTCCGAGGATTTTATCGAGAATTGTTCTCATACGAAATTTTACCACCGGACATATGTCCGGGGATACGACAGGTAATACAAAGCGAATTTTCAAAGCTGGCAAATTTTACACTGAAAATTCCGGAATGAGATAACTACCATTATATATATTATTTATTTATTGTACCACATCCACGCTACAGTGTCAATAGAAACAACGGCAATTTTGTCTTTATTTAATGTAAAAGACAGAGGAGCATGACAGAGGAATTTTGAGAATTTTGCATAAAAATGAAATTGTCTATTGAATTTACTCATAAGCGTATGATAAAATAGAATTAATTCGGGCAACCGAAAAATAAAACGAAAAAGAGGATAAGTTATGGCAAACAGATTTATTCTGAACGAGACGTCGTATTTCGGCGCAGGTTCAAGAGAAGTTCTCGCAGGCGAAATAGCGAGAAGAGGTTTCAAAAAGGCATTTATAGTTGCGGACAAAGATCTTATCAAATTCGGAACGGTAAAAATGGTTACCGATGTTTTAGCAGATTTCCCCTACGTAATTTTTTCGGATTTCAAGGCTAACCCCACTGTCACCAACGTTAAAAACGGTGTTGAGGCATACAAGAAATCGGGTGCGGATTTTGTCATTGCAATAGGTGGCGGTTCCGCTATTGACACGGCAAAAGGAATAGCAATAGTTATAAACAACCCGGAGTTTTCGGACGTCGTATCGCTTGAAGGCGTTGCAGACACAAAGAATAAGTGCGTTCCGATAATAGCGCTCCCGACCACCGCTGGAACTGCTGCCGAGGTTACTATAAACTATGTTATCATCGACGAGAAAACAGGCAGAAAGATGGTTTGCGTTGACCCCAACGATATTCCGTCACTCGCAATAATAGACGCAGATCTTATGGCAACCATGCCGAAAGGACTTACTGCCGCTACGGG
>CAMETB010000005.1 GCA_945936265.1 uncultured Clostridia bacterium | reverse complement strand
TCTGTAAACGCCGAGATCCTTTTTTAATATTCTGCCGAAGTTTTCCTCGGCGGCGCCTGCGACGGGACCGTAATTGTTTGCAAGATCAAAATGCGTGATGCCGAGGTCAAAAGCTTTTCTGCACATTTCCTTCATATTGTCAAACGACGCGTTAGTGCCGAAGTTGTGCCAGAGTCCGAGCGAGACGGCGGGCAATTTAAGACCGCTTTTGCCGCATCTTTTGTAAATCATCGTGTCATATCTGTCTTCATTTGCGATGTAGTTCATTTTTTCTCTCCTTTAAGATAATCAAGTATTTCAGCCGCATTGGTGTCGGGCTTTACCTTTTTCATAACTTTTTCTATAAATCCGTTTTCATCTATTATAAATGTAGTTCTCGACACTCCAAAGCCTATTTTGCCGTAAAGTTTTCTCTCGTTCCAGACGCCGTACTCTTTGATAACCTTAAGTTCCGGGTCGGAGAGAAGAATAAAGGGCAGGGAATATTTGCTTGCAAACTTAACGTGCGACGCTTCGCTGTCCTTGCTCACGCCTATTACCGCAACACCCGTTTTTTCAAACTCACCGTATGATTTCGCAAACGCGCACGCCTGGCGCGTACAACCCGGAGTATTATCTTTCGGATAAAAATACAAAATAACTTTTCTGCCGAGAAAATCCGAAAGGGATACTTTGTTTCCGTCCTTATCATTAAGAGTAAAATCAGGGGCTTTCATTCCCGTTTCCATAATAAAACTTCCTTTCTTTTCACCGATACGCTCGCCGTAAGGGATTTATACATATCTATTATACCATAAAAGTAAGCGCTTATCAACATTTATGTTGACAAGGCAAGCCGGTGAGTGTAAAATAAAATTGAAAGCCAGTGAAAAGAGGATAAATCATGAAAATCAAGTTACCCGAGCGCGTAGATTTCTATTTTGACGGAGGGTGTGACACCTTTTCCTTGTCGGATTTTGAGGAGCAAAACGGCAGATACGTTTTGGAAAATTCCTTTGAGAGTGTCGCTTTTTTAATAAAAAACGGTGAGCTCACCGTGTTTCTTCGCTCGCCCGGGCGGGCGGTGCGCCTTTTAAGGCTTGAGTTTTCATATGAAGCAAGGGAAAATGTAAAAGTCCTCGGCGACGCGTGGGAGAGAGCCTACGCCGACCTCTCGTGGCAAAAGCCCGAACCCGAAAAGCATTATCCCTGGTATATGGCGGTATCAGACGGCTCGGACCAAAACAGAGATTTCTCAGGCAGATTTACCGAGTGCTTCGGCGTCAAGGTGCAGCCAAATGCGTTTTGCTATTGGCAATACGGCGAAAAATCCGTCACCCTGTGTCTCGATATACGAAACGGAAAATCGGGCACGCACCTTTCCGAAAGAGAACTTGAATGTGCAACCGTACTTTTCGGAGAATACGAAAATATGTCGGCATACGATTCGCTTCGTGATTTCTGTAAAAGAATGTCTCCATCTCCTAAGCGAACGGATCATGTCGTTTACGGCTCGAATAACTGGTACTACGCATACGGTAAAAGCTCGCAGGAAGATATAATAACCGACACAGAGTACATAAAACGCTTTTGTCAGGGCTGTAAAAACCCGCCCTATATGGTAATTGACGACGGCTGGGAGAAAAACCCCCTGGACGCGCCGTGGGATAAAGGCAACGAGCGCTTTCCCGATATGGCTTACCTTGCCTCCTACATAAAAGAGAGAGGCGTTCGCCCGGGAATATGGGTAAGATATCTTGCAGACGGAGCAAATTCGGGCGCGAGAGTGTTGGATTTTCCCGAGGAGTGCCATATAGACGGCGAAAATGCGCTCGACCCCTCACACCCCGCAGTTCTTGAATACGTAAAGGACGTAACAAAGAAATTAGTGGGTTGGGGATATGAGCTTATAAAGCACGACTTTTCAACGGTTGATATTTTCGGTAAGTGGGGATTTGAAATGTCGGACAGCCCGAACCAGAAAAGAAGCCGTTTTTACGACAATACAAAAACAAGCGCCGAGATAGTAAAGAATTTCTATAAAGCGATAGAAGAAGCCGCAGGGGACACCGTCATTATCGGCTGTAACTGTGTAGGTCATCTTTGCGCGGGAATACACCACCTGAACCGTACGGCTGACGACACAAGCGGATACGAATTTTCAAGGACGGTAAAATACGGCGTCAACGCTCTCGCTTTCAGATCCGTGCAGAACGGAACGTTTTTCGGTGCGGATGCGGACTGCGTCGGGATAACCGGGTATATTCCGTGGGAGGACAACGAAAAATGGATAAGAGTCCTTTCGGAAAGTGCCACTCCGTTTTTCGTGTCGTGCAAGCCGGACGTTCTGACACCCGAGCAGGAAAAAATACTCTCCGATGCGTTTCTTAAAGCATCCGTCGCCAAAGACACTTTTGCCCCTCTCGACTGGATGGAAACGCCTCTGCCCACGCATTATATAATAAATGGAAAAGAAAAAGTTTTCGATTGGAATATAGAGCCCTGATTATTCATTAAAAAACGACTCCTTGTAAGAGCCGTTTTTTATCAATATGTACGGAGCAAGAATAGTTTTTATTGACAAAAGTTCTTTCATGTGATAATATTTATTCGGGGAGTTACCAAAACGGTGGCGGTTTTCCTTCCTTTAACGGAAGGAGCATTTCTTTTCTCCTTCCGAATACTTCGGGAAGGAGTGGTGCCTATGAATTATTTTATAGCACCTTGTTTGATACAATGGTTACATATGAAGCGTTGTTCGCTTTCTGTATGCTCATCATTGCAGTTATTGCTCTTATCAAAGACAATAAGAAATAAAAAAGAAATAACCGCCTTCTCCGACCAAGTGTAAGGCGATTATTTCAAAATCATTTGGGAAGGGAAACCGTCATCGGTAACTCTCTTCGCTTTCATTATAATCTTAAAAATCTTTTTTGTCAAGTATTTTGTTGAGAAAACTCACAAATCTATATGTGAAGCGGTTTAATTCCAATTATTTGAGCGACCTGCCGTAAAGCAAGTCGCTCTCGTTTGTTATTTTAGTAGTTTGGCGTTTTGCGGTGTTTGAGGCTATACTCCGACCTTGGATTTATAAACTCTCTGTAATCGAGATCTCCGCGTTCAAGTGCGGAAACTATTACCTCGGCAGTCGCTATATTTGTAGCCACAGGGATGTTGTGGATATCGCAAAGGCGCAAAAGATTCTGCTCCACCTCCGTATATCCGCCGCCGTAAAGACCTCCGTCCCTCGGCGTTGTCGCCCTGAAAAAGAAGAGAATATCTATCTCGTTATACGAAATTCTTGACGCTATCTGCTGCTCTCCTCCATGCTCACCCGAAAGAAGTTTTTCGATTTTAAGTCCGGTAGCCTCCGATATATATGAACCGGTAGTGCTTGTTGCGCATATGGAATGCTTACTCAGTATTCCGCAATACGCAATGCAGAACTGTGTTATAAGTTCTTTTTTCGTATCGTCCGCTATTATCGCTATCTCCATTTTTAATACCCCCAAAATGTTTTACATTTATATATTATCATACATATTTCACGTTGTCAACGAAAATATGAAATATTTTTAACTTTTTTAGATAAAAACGCTCAAAAAAATTAAAAAATCGGAGTTGTTTTTTGTGATATTATACAAATCTCAATCAATTTTCTTGATAAATCAACCAAAATTGCGTCGTGTTCGTCCCGAAACTGATATTTTCAGTAAAAAATAAATGTTTTTGTAGACAAAAGCGCGGAGTTCTGTTATAATTGGAATTGAACGAAGATTTTTCGTTCTTGATATTAAATATTTATCTGCGGAGGAAAAAATTATGGCATCAAATACCGGCGATCTTAACGCTTTTCAGAAAGACCAAAGCGTTCACACGGTTGATACGAGCAGAAAGATGCGCGTGGGAATCATAGGCACGGGATGGATTGCGGAGGCACACCTTAACGCGTATATGGCGCAGCCCGACGTGGAAATTGTCGCAGGATGCGACCTTGTTCCCGGCAAGGCAAAATCTTTCTTTGAGAAATTCGGGCTCAAGGGAGTAAAGACCGACTACGCAAACGACGAGGAGATGCTGGCGGACAAATCGCTCAAGCTCGACTGCGTAAGCGTCTGCACCTATAACAGACAGCACGCTCCGTGCGCAATTCACGCATTGAATGCAGGCATAAACGTACTTCTCGAAAAGCCGATGTGCGTCACCACCGAAGAAGCCATTGAGATAATCAAGGCGGAGAAAAAGAGCGGAAAAGTTCTCTCTATAGGCTTCCAGCCCCGCTTTGACGAAAATATGAAGGAAATAAAGAAAATCGTTCAATCGGGCGAGCTCGGTAAAGTATATTACATACAGACGGGAGGCGGACGCCGCCGCGGTATTCCTACTCCGTTCGGCACGACCTTTATAGAGGACGAAACGGCAGGCCTCGGCGCACTTGGCGATATAGGATGCTATTCTCTCGATATGGTCCTCAATGCCATAGGATATCCGAAGCCGCTCACCGTTACGGGCGTAAAATCCGGAGTGTTCGGCACGGACCCGAATTGCGTTTGCTATTACGGGCACAGCGAATACGCGTCAAAGTTCGGCGTTGACGACTGGGCTGCCGCATTTATACGTCTTGAAGGCGGCATCGTCCTTGATTTCCGTATAGCGTGGGCGATGAATATGGATACCCCCGGTGATACGATAATACTCGGCACCAAGGGCGGACTTCGTATTCCCTCAACAGAGTGCTGGAACGGAACCGTCGGCGGTCCTATGACGATTTATCACGAGGTAGCCGGAGTACAGGTTGAAACAAAGATACCCGTGCTTCAGACAAAAGAGCCGCTGTTCAACCAGAAGATACGCACGTTCCTCGATGCTTCCAAGAACGGAACACCCGCACCCGTTCCGTCGTCACAGATCCTTTACAACCAGGCAATTCTGGACGGCATTGCAAAATCGAACGAGCTCGGCCGCGAAGTTGAAATCAACGTTCCCTCGTTTGACGAAATATAATAATATTGAAGAATTTTTGGGCTGTCGCAAAAGCGGCAGTCCTTTAATTTTGCGTCGGGTTATGACTATAAATTTTAAACAAAAAATTTTTTCGACTTTTTTCAAAAAAGGGGTTGACAAAAAAGATATCGGATGATAGAATATAGCCGATAACGAACCGAATCTTGAAATTGGTACAGTGATACCGGTAAGATTTGTATAACTCTGAAAAGGGGTTTTTGCGTCTTGCCGTGTCGGCAAGATTTTTTTATGCAAAAAATGCGTGCCGGACGGATAGGTTTGGAATCAAATTCAAACAAGGAGAGTAATTATGAAACTCATCTACAATGTAAACGACAAACCCAAATTTTCAAAGTTGATCGTTTTCGCCATTCAGCAGTTGCTTGCTATAATGGTAGCGACGATTACGGTTCCTATTGCAGTATCATCCAATCTTCTCAAAGACTTTGGCATTGTTGTAACATTAAGCCCTGCTGCAGCACTTTTCGGAGCGGGCGCAGGAACGCTTATCTACATTCTTTTCACCAAAGGAAGAAGCCCCGTATTCCTCGGTTCTTCATTCGCGTTTATCGCACCGATGACTGCGGCTTTCGCAGGTGCTTCCACAATGGCGCTCGGATATCTCGGATTTTTAATGGGCGCAATCTTTGCGGGACTCGTATATGTAATAATTTCAATAGTAATCAAGTTTGCAGGTGTAAACTGGCTTAACAAACTTATGCCGGCTGTAGTTGTAGGACCTACGGTTGCAATAATCGGTCTTTCGCTCGCAGGCAGCGCAATATCCAACCTGACCTCCGGCTCAAACGTATATCTTTGCATCCTTTGCGGACTTGTAACGCTTATCGTAACAATACTTTGCTCGACCTTCGGTAAGGGTATGCCCAAACTCATCCCCTTCATATGCGGTATAGGCGCAGGATATGTACTTGCACTCATCTTTACTATAATAGGAAATGCGGCAGGCGTTGAGGCACTTCAGATAATCTCCTTCGCACCCTTCCAGGCACTTCTTAAAGACGGCCACGTAGCGTTTACCACCTTCCTTTCACTCCCCGACTTCACATTCCTCCACGCATTCGGCGGATTCAGTGATATTACCGGCGGATATATACTCACAGTCTTTGCGGCATATGTACCGGTTGCATTCGTTGTATTCGCAGAGCACATAGCAGACCACAAGAACATATCATCGATAATCGAGAAGGACTTGCTTGACGATCCCGGACTTGACAAAACATTACTCGGCGACGGCGTCGGCTCGATGGTAGGCGCATTCTTCGGCGGATGCCCGAACACGACATACGGCGAGAGCATCGCTTGCGTAGCAATAACGAGAAACGCGTCGGTTATGACGATAGTCGCAACGGCAATACTCTCAATGGCGGTATCATTCATCTCTCCGCTTGTAGCGCTTATTGAATCGGTTCCCTCCTGCGTAATGGGCGGTGTGTGCATAGCGCTCTACGGATTTATATCAGTCAGCGGACTTAAGATGCTCAAGAATGTCGACCTCGGCGCAAACAAGAACCTCTTCGTAGTATCAACCATACTCGTATGCGGAATAGGCGGACTTACAATCTCCTTCGCCAACGGAGCGGTAACAATATCCGCAATAGCATGCGCACTTATCCTCGGTATCATAGTAAACCTTATTCTCAGCAAAGCAAAAGATACAGAGGACGAGGAGAACGAGGAAAACGCAAAAATAGAAAAGTAATTTACTGAAATAAATCTTCTCTGAAAATATCGGGTCTGCCACTTTCGTGACAGACCCGATTTTCAGGTAATATCAAATTTTACCGTCGGGGACGCCGGTCCCTACAATTAAAAGGCGTTTGTATATTCTTTCCATTGCTCCCGCCGATTTATATTATGTACCTTGCTTGCCTATAAGCGAATATCTTCTTAAAATATCCCGTATATACCGTGTTCTCGTGCTTTTACATATAGGCAGGCGGAACTCATCACGGCACATACCCATAAGAGAGAGGGCGGTTTTTATCGGTATCGGGTTTACCTCGGCAAACATTTCTTTTATAAGGGGCAAAAGATAAAGTTGTATCTGCCTGCTTTTTTCGGTATTTCCCGCCTCATATTCGCGGCAAAGCTGATGGATATAACTCGGCACTATATTTGATGTAGCAGATATAACTCCCTTTGCGCCAAGCGAAAGCAGAGGTAAAATAATATCGTCGTTTCCGGAATAAATATCGAAATAAGAGCCGTAAAGAGAGCAAACCTCCTCGGCATAGGCGATATTTCCGCTCGCCTCCTTGACAGCCACTATATTTTCAACCGGACAAAGTTCCCGATATACACTCATCGGAACGCTGACTCCCGTTCTTGACGGAACATTGTATATTATAATCGGTAAGGAAACGGCGCTTGCCACAGTCTTATAATGCGCGCAAAGACCGCTCTCGCTCGCCTTGTTATAGTAGGGGGTCACGATAAGCAATGCGTCGGCGCCAAGACTCTCGGCGCTCTTTGAATATTTTACGGCTGTATCCGTGCAGTTTGAACCGCACCCGACAATAAGCGGCACTCTTTTCGCTATGCGCGCGGCGCCGAACGATATTATCTTTTCTCTCTCTGCCTCGGAAATTGTCGACGCCTCGCCGCTTGTGCCGAGCAATACCAAAGCGTCCGCGCCGTTTGCTATCTGAAAATCAATCAATTCGCCGAGCGAGGTATAGTCAATCTCTCCTCTGTAAAACGGAGTAACAAGCGCCGTGGCGCAACCCGAAAAAATGTTTTTCTTTCTTCCCATACCGAAAACCCTCCGAAAAATGTTAAAATCGGTTGAAAAAAAGATGATAATATACTATAATTATAAAAACGGAAATTTCAACCGTATTACTATAAAATATGATGCGCCGCGGCGCGTTGACACAAGGGAAACGAAATGATAAAGAACGATTTACCGAAAACGGATCTTATGACAAAGGACTTTGACTATTTTCTCCCCGAGGAGCAAATAGCACAGACTCCCATTGAGCCGAGAGACCATTCAAGGCTTATGGTACTTGACAGAAAAGAAAAGAGTATCAGGCACCGCCATTTTTACGATATTATAGATTTTTTAAACGAAGGCGATGTCCTTGTCATAAACGATTCAAGGGTAATCCCGGCGAGAATATACGGCGAGAAGGTAAGGGAAAAAGGCGATTTTGTACTTGAGCCCGCAAAGATAGAAACCCTCCTTTTAAGGCAGCGTGAAACGGACGTATGGGAAGTCCTTTTGCGCCCCGCAAGAAAGATAAAAGTCGGGGGGAGTATCCGTTACGGCGATATTTTAACCGCAACGGTGACAGATATAATTGAAGACGGAAACAGAATAGTGCGCTTTTCGTACGATAAAAAGAAATTTGCAAATATATTCGAGGTATTAAACATAATAGGCTCTATGCCTCTGCCGCCCTATATTACGAAAAAATTAGAGGATAAAGAACGCTATCAGACGGTTTACGCGAGAGAAAACGGCTCGGCGGCGGCGCCCACCGCAGGGCTTCACTTCACAAAAGAACTGCTTGAAAAAATAAAGCAAAAGGGAGTTAAAATAGCGCCCGTTATGCTCCATGTCGGTCTTGGCACGTTCCGCCCCGTAAACGAGGAGAAAATAACCGACCACATAATGCACTCAGAGTATATTGCGGTAACAAAAGAAAGCGCTGACACGATAAACGAATGTCGAAGAAACGGCGGACGCATAGTGGCAGTCGGCACAACGTCGTGCCGCACGCTTGAGAGCGTATCTGACGATGACGGAATTGTCCACCCGATATGTGCGGAAACGGGAATTTTTATATACCCCGGCTACAAATTCAAAGCCACCGACGCATTGATAACCAATTTTCACCTGCCCAAAAGCACGCTCCTTATGCTTGTTTCCGCCTTCGCCGGTAAGGACTTCATAATGGGCGCATATGATGAAGCGGTAAAAGAAAAATACCGTTTCTTCTCCTTCGGAGACGCTATGTTTATATGCTAAAAAACAACATAATATGCGCATGTTATAAACAAAATATTACAAAAATAAAGTATAATATATTGACAAACAGGATATAATGTGCTATATTGTTATTGAAAGGAGTTGATATTATGCCTAAAGTATCTACAAATATAAGTATTGATGCGGAAACGAAAGCAAAGGCGCAGACTTTGCTTGCCGATTTCGGAATGGATCTCTCTACTGCAGTAAACATTTTTTTGAAGCAGATGATTTATGAAGGCTCTTTTCCGTTTGCCATTACAAGAGAGATGCCCAATAAACTGACGCTTGATGCAATGAAAGAAGCTCAGGAAATGCGTTCTTCACCCGAGAAATATAAAAGATATGACAGCGTGGACAGTATGATGGAGGACATTTTAGGTGAAGTATGAAATTGTTTCTTCAAATCAATTCAGAAAAGATTTGAAGCTTGCACAAAAAAGAGGATATGATCTGAACAAAATAAAAGAGGTTATCGCCACTTTGGCAAACGGCGAAACACTGGGGGAAAAATATCGCGACCATTGGCTCACAGGCAGTTACGGCGGATACAGAGAATGTCACATACAACCCGATTGGTTGCTTGTTTATCAGATTGATAACGGACAGTTGATTTTGTTTCTTGCCAGAACAGGTACTCACAGCGATTTATTTTGACATTTACCGGTTGGTAATTTTTTCTGCCAATCGGTAAATTTCTTCTGTTTTTGTTCCACTTTCGTTATTCACAATTTTTTGCGGAGAGATATATGAGAGTAATTGCGATAGTCGGTCCGACGGCGACGGGAAAAAGCGCGCTCGGAATAGAGCTTGCCGAAAAAATCGGCGGGGAGATAATCTCGTGCGATTCCATGCAGGTTTACAAGGGCATGGATATAGGCACGGCAAAGGCGACAAAAGAGGAAATGAAAAAAATCCCTCACCATATGATAGATATAATAGAGCCCGACATCAATTTTTCATGCGCCGATTATTCGCTCCTTGCAACAGAAGCGGTAAACGATATTATAGAGCGGGGCAAAACTCCGATTTTCGTCGGAGGCACCGGTCTCTACCTTGACAGCGTTATAGAAATAGGCTCTTTTTGCGACACGTCCCGCGACGAAAATTACAGGGCGGAACTTGAAAGGTACGCAAAAGAAAACGGAAACGGCGCTCTTCATGACCTTCTTTTCTCGGTTGACGAAAAGAGTGCCGCCGAAATACACGAAAATAACGTAAAGCGCGTTATCCGCGCGCTTGAAATATACAAATGTACGGGGGTGCCGAAAAGCGTGTGGGACGAAAAGTCAAAGCTTGCCCCACCTCCCTATGACGCAACCGTTATATACCTTACCTATTCCGACAGAGAACTTTTATACAAAAAAATTGACGCACGTGTCGATAAAATGATAAACGACGGACTTGTTTCCGAGGTGCAGAGCCTTTATGGAAAAGGCTATCTTCGCGGAAACAATACTGCCTCCGGCGCAATAGGCTATAAGGAGATAGTTTCATATATAGAAGGGAATTGCTCGCTCGACGAGGCAACAGAGCAGATAAAATCCTCAACGAGAAAATACGCCAAACGCCAGATTACTTGGTTTTCAAGAAAGAAGAACTACAATAAAATTTACGTAGATACAGAAAATGTACGGGAATGTGTCGATAAAATACTCGGAGGCATCAATGGATAAAGAAACGATAAAAAGAAATTACGAGGCTGTAAAAAAGCGTCTTGATGAACTTGACCCATCCGGCAAGGTAACGCTTCTTGCGGCGACGAAAACGCAAAGCGTCGAAGATATAAACTATCTTATCTCGTTAGGGGTAAACGCAATAGGCGAGAACCGGGTAAACGAACTCACCGAAAAATATGACCTTTACGACAAGCGGGCAAGCGTTCATTTTATAGGAACTCTTCAGAAAAACAAGGTTAAATACATTATCGACAAGGTTGACCTTATACACTCGGTAGATTCCATCTCTCTGCTCGAGGAAATAGACAGGCGCGCCGAATCAAAGGGAAAGATAATGAACGTGCTCGTCGAGGTGAACAGCGCAAAAGAGGAAGCCAAAGGCGGAGTTATGCCCGAGGATGTGTGTGGTTTTGTGGAAAAGGCGAGAAAATTTCCTTCGGTTTATGTAAAAGGACTTATGACAATGGGACCGAAATGCGAAAATAAAGAAGAATATTTGAAATACTTCTTGATAACGAAGCAATTATTTGATAAAATATTCTATGGAGACAAGGACGCCGTTCTTTCCATGGGAATGAGCGACAGTTACGAATACGCCGTCAAAGCAGGCGCCACGCTGGTGCGTGTCGGCAGTGCGATTTTCGGAGAAAGGAAGTATTTATAATGGGACTTTTCAATAAATTCAAAAAGAAATCTTACGACGAATACGAAGACGAGTACGACGAAGAAACCGACGACGAGGAAGAAGGCGCCGACGTTTCGCTCGGAGGCGCAAATATTGAACTCAAAGTGATAAAGCCGTCGTCGTTTGAACAGATACTCACAGCCGCAGACTATCTTATGGCAGGCAGGACCGTTTTGCTCAATCTTGAGGGCACGGACAAGGCTCTTTGCCGCAGAATGATAGATTTTATCGGCGGTGTTTCATATTCGCTCAATGCAAACATAAAAAAAGCAACCAACGACTCATATCTCATAGCCCCTCCGGATGTTGACGTAAGCGGAGAAATATTCGAGTCGGGCGCAGAGGACGATACGTTCTCGGATCTTTAAGGAGAAAAATGAGGATAATTTCCGTACTTGCAATAATAATCTACGGTATACTTACGGCTTTCGAGTGTTGCATGCTCGTGCGTGCCATATGCTCCTGGATACCGTCCTTCAGAGAATCGAAAATATACAATTTCACATTGATGATAACAGAGCCTATAACCGGTCCCGTAAGGGATCTGTTCATGCGCTTTGACTGGGTAAGAAGGTGTCCGCTTGATATTTCGTTTCTCGTGGTATACATTTTCGTTACCATGATGGCAAGTTTTGCGTATGCGTTTATATGAGGATTAAAATGAATTTCAATATTATTCTTATTATCATAGCGGCAGGCGGCATTGCCGTGGATCAGATAACAAAGCTGATAGTCGCGTCAAATATGCAATTAAACGACACTCTCCCCATAATAAAGAATGTTTTGCATATCACATATATAAAAAACGAGGGCGCGGCATTCGGTATGTTGAGCAACCACAGATGGATATTTATGAGCGTATCGGCAGTGGCAATAGTCGCCCTTTGCGTGTATCTTTTCCGCTTTTCAAAAGACACAAGGCTTATGAAAACAGGCATGGCGCTCATAATAAGCGGCGGAATAGGAAATATGATTGACAGGATATTCCTCGGATATGTTGTTGACATGATAGACTTCCGCCTCATAAATTTCTATATTTTCAACGTTGCGGACGCTTGCGTAAGCGTAGGCGCGGCTGTTCTGATACTCGGCATAGTATTAAATGAGATAAAAACGATAAAGGCAAAAAAGGCGGGAGAACAAAATGACTGCGTCGCAAAATGACATCGGCAAGCGCCTCGATGTTTTCGTCTCGGAAAAATTTTCGGTAACACGCTCTTTTGCGCAAAGCCTCATAGACGGCGGACATGTTTTTGTCAACTCACAGACAAAGGAAAAAAATTACCGCATAAGAAAAGACGACTTCGTTGAGGCAACTGTACCCGAGCCGACGGAACTTGCGGCGGAACCCGAGAATATAGACCTTGACATAGTTTACGAGGACGACGATATAATAGTGGTAAACAAGCCGTCCGGCATGGTTGTTCACCCCGCGCCCGGCAATGAGAAAAAAACGCTTGTAAACGCTTTGCTTTATCACTGCAAAGGAACGCTTTCGGGAATAAACGGAGTAATCCGCCCCGGAATTGTCCATAGAATAGATAAGGACACAAGCGGGTTGCTCGTTGTAGCCAAAAACGACGAAGCACATGTTTTCCTCTCCTCACTCCTGAAAGAGCACGGTATAAAGCGCGTCTATCACGCTGTAGTGACGGGGCATTTCCGGAATACCGAGGGCACAGTTGACGCACCGATAGCAAGGCACCCGACAAACCGAAAGAAAATGGCGGTCATCTCAGGCGGCAAAGAGGCGGTGACGCACTATAAGACAATAGAAGAATTTCCGGGCTTTACCTATGCAAAAATGGAACTTGAAACCGGAAGAACCCATCAGATAAGAGTCCATATGAGCCACATCGGTCACCCGATAATGGGAGATACCGTTTACGGAGGAGGCAAAACTCCGTTTGAAAAAGCCCACAAATCGTTGATTGACGGTCAGATGCTTCACGCAAAGGAACTTTCTTTTCCTCACCCGAGGACAAAAGAGATTGTCCGTTTTGAGTGTCCACTGCCCGACAATTTTGAAAAAATACTCGATATACTGAAAGAGACAATATAAGTGCCGTCGCATTTTTACAGACGGCATTTCTGTTATATATTTTAAGGAAAATATTGACAAGTAGAATCAAACGGTGTATAATAAAAATGTAATAAATATTACAAGGAGAGAAAATTATGAAAAAATTAAGCCTTGTCTTATCGCTTCTTCTTTCGGTCCTGTGTGTTTTCGCCTTTTCGTCGTGCAATAACAGCCCCGATGCACAAGCCGTAAAATACCAGAACGCCGTAAGAGCAAATCCCACGCCCGAAAACGTGTATAATCTCGTTTCGGCATCGAGGGAAAAAGCCAAGGACGTAAAAGGTTATTCTTTTTCCGCAGACGCAGATATCTCTTTCTCAATGGGCGGCATTAAGACCTCTGTCACAATGAGCGTTGAAGAAAAGATAAGTGAGAGTGGCTTGTACGCAAAAATCAACCTTGCCGAGCTCGGAAAGGCGGAAATTACCTACGTCGACGGCGTATTGTATATGCGTGGAGAAGCCGACGGCGAAACGGTAAAGCAGAAATCCACCGTATCAATGGAGGACGTTAAAAAACAGTTTTCCGAGGTGTTGCCGGACGGATTTTTTGCAAACGGAGATACAGATAGTCTTCTGTTTACCAAAGAAGCCCTTGAAAAAGCCTACGTCGATATAAACGACAACGATATAACAATAACCGTAACTCCCGACGATCTGAAAGAGATAAACGATCTTTTCGGTGAACTGCTCAATAGTTTGTCGGGCGGGGATATGACCCTGACCGACGCCTCAATTTCCATAGTCATAGACAAAAAAGGCACCATAACCGGCGGTAAGCTCGAGTTGTCCGGCGATGCGAATATGAGCGGAAACAACGTAAAAATGGACGTAAGCGTTGATTTCAAGTCCGACATCACGACCGTCCCCGTAATAACCGCTCCTGCCGATGCGGATAAAGACGAGGAAACCACCCTCGACGAAGAAGAAATTCCCATTCCTTCGCTTTGAAACGTTCTTAAAATCAAAAGGCGCAACGATAATTCGTTGCGCCTTTTTGGAGCTACTAATCGGAGTCGAACCGATGACCTCATCCTTACCAAGGATGTGCTCTGCCAACTGAGCCATAGTAGCATTTTTCGTTTGCGTATTGTATTATAACAGATAGACAAGTCTTTGTCAAGATATTTTTTTATTTTGTATTGAATAAATATCGCACTTGTGATAAAATCAAATATGTCGGAGGTGATACCATGTCACAGGTAAGCGATAATCCTTTTAAGTTTTCGGACACCAACAAAAGATATTACACCTACGATTATTATTTAAGGCACACATACGGTGAAAAATGTGCAAAAATCACTCTTGATTGTGGTTTTACATGCCCGAATATAGACGGGAGACGCGGATACGGAGGCTGTATTTACTGCCTCTCGGGCAGCGCCGCCCCGACAGGACGCATTTTTAAAGCAAAAGCAGACACATCCCCCTATGAAATTGAAAAAATACACAAGCAGTATCTTGACGGAATAGAAATGATACAAAAAAAGTGGGACGTAAAAAAGTTTATCCCGTATATGCAAGCATATACAAATACCTATACCTCCCCCGAAAATCTCAGCAATTTACTTGATGGAATATCACTTTTTGAAAATGCGGTGGAAATCTGTATAGCCACACGTGCGGACTGCCTTGAAGACGAAAAAATCGAAATAATAGACACTCTCTCGAAAAAAATACCCGTTTCGGTGGAGTTGGGGCTTCAGACATCAAACGACGAAACCGCGAAGAAGATAAACAGGTGCCACACCTACGCGGAATTTGAAGACGGATTTAAGAGATTGCGCCTCGGCGCGCCCGAGGTTAAAATCGGCATTCATATAATAGACGGCTTGCCGGGTGAAACACTTAAAG
Organism: uncultured Clostridia bacterium; assembly: GCA_945936265.1. Lineage (GTDB taxonomy): Bacteria > Bacillota > Clostridia > Oscillospirales > CAG-272 > RGIG2000. Next base: position 8,464 of record CAMETB010000005.1, on the reverse strand, counting down.
ATATGGAAAGCACAGCAAGGAGTGTCGCTCTTTTACATCCTGACAGCATAAAAATACACCTACTTTACGTCACCGGAGGAACCGTGCTTGCCCGTATGTATGAAAACGGAGAATACACCCCTATGGCAAGGGAGGACTATATACAAGCGGTTTGCAACCAGCTTGAGCTTTTGCCGCCCGATACGGTAATAGAGCGCCTGACGGGTGACGCCGAAGCATCGTGCCTTCTTGCACCGTTATGGAGCGTTAAAAAGGTGTCTGTTATAAACGACATAGACAAGGAACTTTTCAAGAGAAATTCATACCAGGGAAAAAGATACCTGAAATAGTAGACAAATTGTGATAGTTACGGCGCAGAGCGCCTGAGAATACAAGGAGAAAATACAATGAAAATTTTATCGATCGGTAACAGTTTTTCACAGGACGCATCGAGATATCTCGAAGCGGTATCGAACGGAGAAATCTTTTCAAGAAATCTCTACATAGGCGGATGTTCGCTTGAAAGACACGCGAGCAACATAGCAAGATGTGCCGTCGACTACGAATATCAGAAGGATGCCGAGCCTACCGGGATGTCCTCGATAAACGATGCGTTGCTCCGTGAAAAATGGGACTATGTCACCGTACAGCAGGTAAGCGGCTTTTCGGGAATATACGAAAGTTATGAGCCGTATCTTACCGAGGTCATAAACTTTATAAAAAAGACGAGCCCGTCGTCAAAAATAGTGTTCCATCGCACCTGGGCTTACGAAAACGGCAGTACCCACGGAGATTTTCCCCGTTATCTTTGCGACAGCGATATAATGCTTGAAAAGATAATAGAGGCGTCAACCGCCGCCGCAGCAAAACACATGCTCCGCGTAATACCCGTCGGCAATGCGGTACAAAGAGCAAGAAGATTGCCCGAATTTGATATTGCTCACGGCGGAATGCCCATCACGCGCGATGGTTTCCATCTCTCGCTCGATTACGGAAGATACCTGGCATCACTCGTCTGGTACGGATTTTTCACGGGTAAAAACCCCGAGGATGTAGCTTTTGCGCCGCATGGAACGGATCCCGAAATAAACGCAAAGCTCAAAAAGATAGCAAAAGAAGTCCTTTGATTTACGAAAAATCCAAGGAAAATGCCAAGGAAAAAGCGCATAAAAATACAAAAGCATAAGGAAGAAATACAATGAAAATTTTATCAATAGGAAATAGCTTTTCACAGGACGCAACGAGACTTCTTGAGGCGGTGTCTGACGGAGAATTTTTTTCAAGAAATCTGTTTGTGCCCGGCTGTTCACTTAAAATGCACGCGGAAAACATAGCAAAAAACGCAGATGTCTATGAATACCAGAAAGACGGCGAGCCTATCGGAAAGACATCGGTATACGACGCGTTGCTGTGCGAAAAATGGGACTATGTCACCGTTCAGCAAGGTAGCGCCTTTTCGGGAATGTACGAAACCTACGAGCCGTATCTTACCGAGGTTACAGACCTCGTAAAAAAGACGTGCCCGTCATCAAAAATAGTGTTCCACCGCACCTGGTCTTACGAAAACGGTAGCGTCAACGATTATTTCCCGCCTTATCTGTGCGACAGCGATATAATGCTTGAAAAAATAATCGAGGCGTCGGCTATTGCCGCAGCTAATCACTCTTTGCCGACAATACCTGTCGGCAATGCGGTACAAAGAGCAAGAAGATTGCCCGAGTTTGATATAGCGCACGGCGGAATGCCAATTACGCGCGACGGTTTCCACCTCTCCTTTGACTACGGATGTTATCTTGCCGCACTCGTATGGTACAAATTTTTCACAGGTAAAAATCCCGAGGACGTAACCTTTGCGCCACAGGGAACAGACCCCGAAATAAACGCAAAATTAAAGAAAATAGCGAAAGAAGTTCTTTAAGCAAATTTCAAATTTTTCCGTCCGGAAGCAATTTTCCGGACGGTTTTTATTTTAACAGACACTCCCCGCACATTTTTTTAATTCTGAAATATTTTTCCGTTCAAAAAAATCGGATATAAAATTTTTTATTTATTTTACCTGTTTTTCGGCAGAGCGTATCGCTTAAACGGATTTTGTGTATTTAATAAAATAAGTAGCAAAATTTGAAATTTTTCTTGACATAATATTATATTTATACTATAATTATATTGAATAGTTTATACTTTTAATTATTTTTCTCCCGGAGGGCTTATGGATTTTAACAATATCGACCTCGAAGTCATACGCTCATGCATTATAAACGCCTTTTCAAAAACCCATTCCGACACGGCGGTCAATTTGTGGTTCGGAGATCTGAAACTTATCTCGATAGATGATAAAGAGGCGGTTTTCGTCTCTCCTACCGATATGAAGAAAAAAATAATAATGAATAAATTTTCAAAGGAAATCGAAGACTGCCTTGAAAACATCCTCGGTTACAGAGTCGAGGCGGTCGTCTATTCAAGCGAGCACGGCGAGGTTGATCTCTCTGCGGGAAATATAGAAAATTTCAAAAAAATCGAAGACGGAGAAACGGTTTATTCAAAGGACGGCTCAAAAATAGATATTCCTGGAGATTACAGATCCGAATACACATTTGAAAACTTTATAGTCGGCTCGTCAAATAAGTTTGCGTTTGCAATGGCAACGGCAATAGCCGCAAGAGACTATGATCATCCGGAGAAGAAAAACACATACAACCCTCTCTTTATATACGGTCCGAGCGGCGTTGGAAAAACCCATCTTCTTTACGCAATAACAAACAGTATATCCCACTCCTATCCGGACAAGAAGATAACATATGTAAAAGGCGAGGAATTTACAAATCAGTTAATAGACTCACTTCAGAAAAAAACAAATATGCAGTTCCGCGAAAAATACAGAAAATCCGATATTTTACTGATAGACGATATTCAGTTTGTCGCAGGGCGCATATCGACGCAGGAGGAACTTTTCAATACATTCAACGCAATATACGAGGATAATAAGCAGATAATTCTCACCTCCGACCGTTCCCCAAACGAGATGAAAACTCTTGAGGACAGGCTGCGCACAAGATTTATGTCGGGAATTATATGCGATATACAACTTCCCGATTTTGACCTGAGGCTTGCAATTCTTCAGCAGAAAGCAAAACAGAACAATCTGTTTCTTGCACCGGATGTTCTTAAATTTCTTGCAGAGAACATAACCACATCTATAAGACAGCTTGAAGGAGTTATCAAAAAGCTCGGCGCAATACAGTTGCTCGAGGGCGGTGAGCTCGATATAGAGAGAGTCAAAAACGCCATAAAAGAATTTATCCCGCTTAAAGAGTCCGACACTCAAAAGATGGACAATATTATCTTTGCCGTATCCAAAAAGTTCGGAGTTACGAGAGAAGATATTCTCTCAAGCAAGAGAAACAAGGAAGTGGCAATAGCCCGCCACGTTTGCGTATATATTGCAAGGACGACAACTTCACTCTCACAGGCGCAGGTAGGAAAGGCGCTGAACAGAGACAGAACGACGGTTATTTCAAGTGAAAATTTCGTAAAGGAAGAGATGGAAAAAGACTCGTCGTTTGCAATGGAAGTAAAGGACGCCATAAGAGAAGTAACCGGTCAGTAAATATTTTTTCATCATATACTTTTTCACATTTTTTCAACATTGCATTTATTCCTTGCACAGCAAGGCTTTTTAAGAATTTTCCACATATGTTTTTTCCACCTGTTGATTCAAGGTTGAAAAAGCACGGTGATTTCAAGAAAATCCGAGGCAAATGTCTAAAATATTTTTCCACTTTTTATTAACACCGAAATGTTGATTTTTCAGCGTTTAAAATTCAGCGTTTACGGGGGTCAGAAAACTTTTCCACTTTTTCGTCGCCCCCTACTGCTACTACTACTGAAAAAGGATATTTAATTTATTTAAAAGAATTAATAAGAAAAGGGAGGGCTTTTTATGATAGCCGTTTTTGACAAGGATATTCTTTTATCCGCTCTTATTCCCGCAATGTATACGGTATCCGGAAAAAACACCATGCCGTCTATCGAGGGAATACATCTGACATGCAACTACGATGAAAAATGTATGATACAGTCATACGACCTTGAAAAAGGAATGAGGACCTATATAGACTGTGAAGTCGAAGAAGCGGGCGTTTGCATAATAAACGCACAGAAACTCCTTCAGATAGTAAAAGCCATGCCGCAGGGAAAAATGAAAATTTCCGTCGACGAGTCTTATAAAACCATAATAGAGTCCGGTCTTTCCCATTTTGAAATAAAGGCTCTGCCCGGCAATGATTTTCCGTCCCTGCCGGATCTGATGGGAGATAAAGGTTTTCTTATTCCTCAGTACCTTTTCAGAAATATAGTAAACAAGATATTCTTTGCGGTAGGGCAGAATGATTCAAGACCTGTTTTTAACGGTGCGTTTTTCAAAATAAGCGGAGACGAACTCACAGCCGTCGCCTGTGACGGTAACCGCCTTGCCATAAGCGAAACTACCGCCGAGCTTGTAAATAAGAGCAGAGATACCTCCTCGTCGCTCAACGTGAAGTTTATAGTCCCCGGTAAAACCCTTGCCGAAATACTCAAAATGGTGAAGGACACAGAGGACGATATGGAAATACGCCTTATGAGAAGATATGTCATATTTAAAATAGGCGCGTTTGTGTTCTTCTCAAAGATAATAGACTCAGAATATATAGACTATAACAGAATTCTGCCGAAAACGCATCTGATAGAAACCACCGTCAAGGCGCAGGAGTTAAGAGGTGCGCTTGAGAGAAGCTCGCTTATAGTCGAGGACAGACTGGCAGGCACTATACGTTCCTATGTCAAGTTTACAATAGACGATAAGTTTTCAATTTCCACAACATCGGCAAACGGCAATGTTTTCGACGAAGTAGAAATGAAAAAAGAGGGAACATCGGAGATAACGATAGGATTTAATTGCAGATTTTTGCTCGACGCATTAAAAGTATGCCCCGACGGAGACGTAAAGTTGTCTTTTGTAAATCCCTTGATGGGCGTTACAATAGAGCCGCTTGACACAAAGGACGGAAAAACGACATATTTCGTAATGCCGGTAAGAATGAACAACTGATGAAAATAAAGAAAGTCGAATTTACCGATTTTCGCAATATAGAAAGCGAAGAAATATCTTTTTCGGACGGTATAAACGTGATATGGGGCGAAAATGCCCAGGGAAAGACGAATATAGTCGAGGGAATTTATCTCTTTGCAAGGGGCAAAGGTTTTCGTGCCGCAAAGGATAAGGAACTTATAAAGTTCGGCAAGGATATATCGTATGTGAAACTCTTTTTTGAAAAGGGCGGTACGGATACCGAAATGGGCGCCGAGATACAGAAAACCTCGAAAAAGATTTTTTATAAAAACAGAGTAAAGGCGGAGCGTATTTCCGATATAATAGGAGATTTCCGCGCGGTGCTTTTCTGCCCGTCGCACCTCGGGATAATAAACGACTCTCCGTCGGTGCGGCGCAGGTTTCTTGATATTGCAATATCGCAGCTCAGACCGGTTTATATAAAAATGCTGTCGCGATACAATACGGTTATGGAGCAAAGGAACGCGATACTTAAAATGTCGCCGGAGTCAAGAGAAAATTATAAAGATATGTTAGGTGTTTATTCCTCGCAACTTTCCTCTCTCTGCGCCGATATTGCTCTTATGAGATATGAATATGTCAAAAAACTCGATGTCTGGGTAAAGAAATTTTTTTCGGAGATGACATCGGGCAGTGAAGAGCCGAAAATAAAGTACGAGTCTGACGGGTGGAAAGAGGGTATAAAGAAAGAGGCGGCAGAGAAAAAGTATCTTTCGCTCCTTACGGAAAACGTTGATAAGGAGATAAAGTACGGCGCAACTCTTTACGGTATACACAAGGACGATCTTGAAACAGACTTAAACGGTAAAGACGCAAGGTATTACGCGTCACAGGGGCAGACAAGATCTTTTGCACTCGCCATGAAACTTGCCGAGGGTGAGATAAGCAGGGAGGAGACGGGTGAATATCCCGTATTTCTGCTCGACGACGTCTTGTCCGAACTCGACAGAACAAGAAAAAAGTATATCCTCTCCAACATAAGCAACCGTCAGGTTATTATAACCTGCTGTGAAAGATCGCTTTTCTGCGCGTCAAAAGGCGTCTCTTTCATAAATATAGAGGGTGGCAGAGTAAAGTATCGCAGAAACAAAAAATCCGCGCAGAAAGCCGTTTCAGAAAAGGTACAGTAAAATGTATGTTTATATAGGCAAAAACACCGTTATAAGAAAAAAAGACATTGTCGCAGCTTTTGACCTCGACTCCTCGACGGTGTCGGTATATACGAGAAAATTTCTCGCAAAAGCCGAAAAAGAGGGCAGGGTCGAGTTGCTTTGCGACGATATACCCAAATCGTTTATTATAACCGACGGGGGAAAAATATATCTCTCTCCGTTCAATACGTCGGTTTACAGGCAGTAAAACAAAAGCATTTCAAAGTGAAGGAGAAATGAAATGGAAAACAAAGTTGAAAAGGTTTACGACGACAATCAAATTCAGGTCCTCGAGGGCTTGGAGGCGGTAAGAAAGCGCCCCGGAATGTATATCGGAACGACATCGCAGAGAGGACTTCATCACCTTGTATATGAAATAGTCGATAACTCGATAGACGAGGCAATGGCGGGATACTGTGACAGAATAGAGGTAACGCTTCTGCCTGACGGCAGCGTTTCCGTAAAGGATAACGGACGAGGAGTGCCTGCCGGAATAAACCCAAAGACCGGGACGCCTACGCTTGAAGTCGTATTTCTTGTTCTGCACGCGGGAGGAAAATTCGGCGGCGGCGGATATAAGATATCCGGAGGACTTCACGGCGTCGGAGCGTCTGTCGTAAACGCTCTTTCTGAATGGCTCGAGGTTGAAAACTGCCACGACGGGAAAATGTACACGGAGAGATTTGAAAAAGGGAAGGTAGTTCGCCCCTTTGCCTGTGTGGGCGACGCACCCGAGGGCAGACACGGTCTGTACGTCCGTTTCAAGCCCGACGGAGAAATATTTGAAGAAACCGTTTTCGATTACGAAACGCTCCTTATAAGGCTCAGGGAGCAGGCGTTCTTAAACGCCGGAATACAGATAGTTTTCCGCGATGAGAGAGGCGAGGAGCCGAGGGAAGAGGATCTTTGCTACGAGGGCGGTATCAGTCAGTTCGTCGAGTATATAAACTCCTTGAAACACGCAACGATGATACACGACAACGTCATATACATGAAAGCCGAAAAGGGAGATATAACCGCCGAGGTTGCAATGCAGTATAACGACACTTATACCGAGTCGATAGTAACGTTTGCAAACAACATGTCAACAATTGACGGCGGTACCCACGAGGTCGGTTTCAAAAACGCGATAACCAAGGTAACAAATACCTATGCAAGAAAGCTCGGCTACTTAAAGGACGCCGACAAAAATCTCTCGGGCGAGGACGTGCGGGAAGGTCTTACGGCGGTAGTTTCGGTAAAACTCCCCGACGCACAGTTTGAGAGCCAGACGAAAGCAAAACTCGGCAACAGCGAGATAAGACCCATCGTCGATAACATAGTAACCGAAAAACTCTCCGAGTTCTACGAGGAAAATCCCGACACGGCAAGGCTTATAATAGACAAGGCATGTGCGGCGTCAAGAGCGAGAGAGGCGGCAAGAAAGGCAAGGGAACTTGCAAGAAGAAAGGGAGTTTTTGAAGGCTCCACGCTGCCCGGAAAACTCTCCGACTGCCAGGACAGAAGAATGGAATATACCGAATTGTTTCTTGTAGAGGGAGACTCCGCAGGAGGAAGCGCAAAGGACGCAAGGGACAGTAGGTTCCAGGCAATTCTCCCCATGAGAGGTAAGGTATTAAACGTTGAAAAGAGCCGTCTTGACAAGGTTTACTCAAACGAGTCCTTAATACCTATAATACAGGCTCTCGGCTGCGGTATCGGAGAGGAGTTCAACTCAGAAAAACTCCGCTACGGCAAGATAATAATAATGGCGGATGCCGACGTTGACGGCTCGCACATACAGGTGCTTCTGCTCACGTTCTTCTTCCGTCATATGAGACAGCTCATAGAGGACGGCCACATATTCTTAGCCAAACCCCCGCTTTATAAAGTAACAAAAGGAAAACAGGAAAAATATGCGTTCTCCGACGAGGAGAGGGATAAAATCCTCGAGGAGTTCGGCGGCGGACAGGCAGAGAGATACAAAGGTCTCGGAGAGATGGACAAAGAACAGCTCTGGGAGACGACAATGGACCCCGAAAAGCGCACCATAATAAAAGTCGAAATAGGGGACGCCATGAGATGCGACGAAATATTCTCGCTTCTTATGGGAGACAAGGTTGACCCGAGGCGCGAATTTATCGAAAAGAACGCTAAATTCGTCAAGAATCTCGATATTTAAGGAGAGTAACGGAAATGAGTGAAAAGATAGATCACAGCAGTCTCGACTATGAAAACGTCGAAC
>CAMETB010000004.1 GCA_945936265.1 uncultured Clostridia bacterium | reverse complement strand
CAACGCTCTTTTCTATTTTTACTTTCATTGTTACCCCGTCTTTGCAAATTTACAAAATTATTAGTGTTTTTATGCGTTTTTAAGGTATCCCACGAGGAAGTCAATCGCTTCGAGATATCCGTCAAAGCCTTTGCCGGATATCGTTTTTTTGCATACATCCCTTACATAACTTATTTGCCTGAAGTTTTCGCGCTTGCTTACATCTGATATATGCACCTCGGCGGCGGGTATTGAAACGGCTTTGAGCGCGTCCGCTATGGCAACGCTGGTGTGCGTATATGCAGCGGGATTTATCACTATTGCGTCAACCTTGTCATAGTATGCCTTTTGTATCGCGTCTACTATTGCGCCTTCGTGGTTGGACTGAAAAAACTCAACCGAAACGCCGATTTTATCTGCGTGAGATTTTATTAGATTTACAAGGTCGTCATAAGTGCTCTTTCCGTATATGCTCGGCTCTCTGATACCCAGAAAATTTATGTTCGGTCCGTTTATTACGAGAATTTTCATTTGTAGAAATCTCCTTTTATATCGTTTGCAACCTCGCTTATCGGGCGGTTTGAATCAATTATCGAATCGGCATAAGAAACATATTTCGAGTAACGCTCTCTGTATCGTTTTTCAAGTGATTCTTTGTCACTTGAAAGCGGTCTGTCGGCGGTGGGAGTCAGGTTTTCAAGGCTCCTGTCAAGAAAATATATCTTGCCGTTGCTTCTTAAATTTCTTACATTTTCAAAATCGAGGATACAGCCTCCACCCGTGGCGATTATCTGAGAATTGATCTTTGATATTTCTTCAATTACCTCTTTTTCAAGCTGTCTGAAATTTGCCTCGCCGTATTTTTGAAAATAGGTTGGTATATCAATCCCCGTCTTCTTTACTATTTCACAGTCGGTATCTACAAATTTTTTTTCGGTAATTTTTGCAAGTTCTTTGCCTACTGTCGTTTTACCTGAACAAGGCATACCGATAAGGACTATATTTTCCTTTTCTGAAAGAACCTCTGAAAATACCTTTTCGCAAAGAGTTTTGTCAGGGTCCTTACCCGTAAATACAGCGGAAGCGTAAACCGCCTGAGCGGACAGCATAAAAAGCCCTGCCTCCGCTTTTATTCCTCTCTCTTTCGCACTTTGCACAAGCCTTGTTCTTATGGGATTATATACTGCGTCTATTACACATTCAAGAGATAAAAAAGCGGAAATATCAAAGGCAGTGTCGCTGTTTTCAGGATACATGCCTACAGGCGTGGTGTTTATTATCACCTGTGCGTCAGTGTGATTTTTATATGCTTCGTCATATGTTATCGTTGCGTCCTTCCCGCTCCTTGTAACCTTTAATATTTTGTTTCTTGCGTCCATATCGGAGACTACCGAATGCGCCGTCTTTGATGTACCGCCTGCGCCTAAAATAAGAACTTTTTTATCTTTTATCTCACCATAGGTTTTTATAATGAGTTCTCTCATACCCATATAATCGGTATTGTAGCCGAAAAGTTTTCCGTCGCGGTTTACAATCGTATTTACCGCACCTATTTTCTTTGCGCTGTCCGATATAAAATCAAGATACGGTATCACCTTTTCCTTATACGGTATGGTTACATTTATGCCGTAAAAGTCTTTTTCTTTTATAAAGTCTTCTAAATTTTCGGGGGATATTTCTTTAATTTCATACACATAGTCGGCTATTTTAGAGTGTATCTCCTTTGAAAAACTATGCTTTAAGTGTTCTCCTATGACTCCGTATTTCATATTTTTTCTCCGTTAAGAAATACATCTGTGCCGTATCTCTGAGCCATCATATCGCATATCGCCACTGCGGTAACGCTCTCGACAACAGGACATGCTCTCCTTATTATTGCAGGATCATGCCTGCCCTGTATCTTTATTTTAGCATTTTCGTTCTTTGAAAAATCAATTGTATCCTGCTCCTTTGCAATGGAAGCGGTAGGCTTTACCGCACAGTTAAATATTATTGGCATCCCGTTTGTGATTCCGCCAAGAATTCCGCCGTTGTTGTTTGTCTCGGTAACTACCTTGCCGTCTTTCATGCAAAAAGCGTCATTTGCTTCGCTGCCTCTCATACCCGAGAGTGCAAAGCCCTTGCCGAACTCTATTCCTTTTATTGCTCCCACGGAGAAAAGTGCATGTGACAAAATGCTCTCAACACTGTCAAACCAAGGCTCTCCAACCCCAGCCGGAACGCCTGTCACTGCCGTTTGCAATATTCCGCCGACGGAATCAAGATTGAATTTTGCCTTCATTATCTCGTCTTCCATTGCCTTTTCGCAATCGGAAAGAACGGGGAAAGATTTGTTTTTTATAATTTTGATGTCTTCTTCTACATCGCAGAACTCTCTGTCGGAAACGGAGGCGCATTTCAGTATATGAGTACCTATTTTTATGCCCACATTGTCAAGAGCAGATAAAATTATAGCACCTGCTGCTACTATTGCAGCGGTTATTCTGCCGGAAAAGTGTCCGCCGCCTCTATAGTCCTCGTATCCGTGATATTTACAGAAAGCCGTGTAATCAGCATGTGAAGGTCTTGCAAGGAAACGGGTCCTTTCGTAATCTGAACTTTTAGTGTCGCCGTTAGGGATAACTATACATATAGGCGTGCCTGTCGTTTTCCCGTTAAAAACGCCGCTTAAAATTTTAAATTCATCCTTTTCGCGCCTGGACGTGTCGATATTCGAGGACGGGCGACGTTTTGCAAGAGCGCTGTTTATCTTCTCGGTATCAACAGTAATTCCGGGGCACAAGCCGTCAATCACCGCACCTATTGCTTCTCCGTGGCTCTCGCCAAAAACAGTTAAGCAAACGGAGCTTCCGAATGTGTTTTTCAATTAAAGCACCTCCCTATAAGTTCCTTTATTTCGTCGGGTTGCATCTCAACCATCTCATATTCGCCAATTTTCGACACGCAGACGGCAGAAATGTCTTTTCCGTGTGCTTTTTTGTCATGCGTGATTAGTTCCGCCGCCCTGTCACAATCCAATTTTATCGACACAGGTAAGCCATATCTTTCAAGTACGGGTACAAGTTTTTCTCTTACCTCTCCCCGACACATAGGTATCATGCCGAGGGCAACGCATTCTCCGTGAAGAAGTCTGCCGTTTTCAATACTTTCTATTGCATGCCCGACAGTGTGGCCGAAATTAAGTACTCTTCGAAGTCCTTTTTCTTTGGGATCTTTTTCGACAACATCTTTTTTTATCATAAGAGAACGGACGATTATAGTGTCAATATCAGACACTATGTCCGTACTTTTTTCTATTATCCTGAAAAGTTCTTTGTCGGAAGTAAGCGACATTTTTATCGATTCGGCAAGCCCCGCGTGAAGTTGTCTTTTGTCAAGAGTTTTAAGAGTGTCGGGGTCTATTATGACTTTTTTCGGCTGATAAAACGCACCGACGATATTCTTTACGCCACCGAAATCTATCGCCACTTTACCGCCTATTGAAGAATCGACTTGTGACAGAAGAGTTGTAGGTATGTTATAAAAATCTATTCCTCTCATATAACTTGATGCCACAAATCCGCAAAGGTCGCCTATAACCCCTCCGCCGACGGCTATCATACAATCGGTCCTCGTGAAAGATTTTTCTATAAGATATGAAAGGAGGTTTTTATAATTTTCAAAACTTTTGCTTGCCTCTCCATGAGGGAGCGTTACAATGTAAACTTCCTTGCACTGTGCGGCAACCGATTCTGAATATTCTGCAGGTACTCCGTCATCGGTAAGGATAAGCGCTTTTCTCTCAAGCGGTACAAGAGAAGAAATTTTTGAAATTGCTCCTCTTTCGACAACTATATCGTAACTCTGCTCACCGAGATCAAGTTTAAGTATCATTTCCGGCTTTTCCTTTCATTGATTTTATAAAATCTGCATTTCAGGAATTGGCACCTGATGTGTAATAAGTACCGGCAAGTTTAAGTCTGTCACAAGTAGCGCCGAGTTCTCTCAGCATATCCTTGCCGTCCTGTGTATTTATTGAGCCTTCAGCCTCTATATAAAAGTAGTAGTTCCATAGAAGTTCTTTCATCGGGCGGCTTCTGAGATTTCTCATGTTATATCCGTGCGCACCTATTATATCAAGAGTTTTGGCAAGAGCGCCCGCCTCATTTTTAACAGTAAAAACAAGAATAAAATGCTCGTTCATCTTTTTGGAATTACCTGCGGGCTTGTTCTGAGATCTTGAAAATGCGGCAAAACGCGTCGTGTTCGTCCTGCTTGAATTTATATTTTCCTGAAGAACTTTGAGCCCGTAGATCTGCGCAGTCTCAATGGAGGCTATTGCGGCAATATCAACTCTGCACGTTTCCTTTACATGCTTTGCGGACACGGCGGTGTTGGGATATGACTCTTCATCAAAGCCGTGATTTTTTATATATTCGGAGCATTGAGCAAGTGCCTGCGGATGACTTATTACCGTCTTTACCGTGTCAAGCGTTGCGCCTTCATTTGCGATCAGATTATGAGTTACGGGAAGATCGATTACCTGGTTTACATAAAGCGAACCGGAAAAGATAAGATCCATAACGTTTCCCACATCACCTGCGTAACTGTTTTCAATAGGCAAAACCGCGCAATCGCATTCTCCTTTGCAAACAGAGTCGTACGCCTCGTCAAAAGTACGATATGATACAAGTTTTGCCTCAGGATACATACGCATTGCGGCTATATATCCGAATGCGCCTTCAACTCCGCTGTACGCAACTTTCATACCGTCATTAAGCCTTGATTGATACTCTCTTGAAAGTTTCATATTGTTCTTTAGAAATTCGATATAATACTCGCGTATGACGTCGTTTTCTATAAGAGCCGAGTTCTTTGCTATAACCTCGTTTTCCCGCACGGGATCGGAAATAGACAGTGCGTGCTCTTTTTTATATGCGGCAACCGATTTTACGGCGTTCATTCTTTTTTCAAAGAGTTTTGCCATCTCTTTGTCCGCTTCGTTTATTTCTTTTCTTGCGAGTTCGAGTTCATCCATTTTTGTTTTCTCCGTATTCGTCATATAGTTTTTTAAATGAGTCAAGAGATCTTTTTACCGTATCGGTAGATACGCAGTAAGATATTCTTACATATCCTCCAAAACCAAAATCTTTACTCGGTACAAGCAAAAGCTCATATTTTCTCGCTTTTTTTGCAAACTCTTCATCGTCGTCTTCAAGCGCTTTTACAAAAAGATAAAAGGCACCGTCGGGATATACAACATCGTAACCGAGCGAAGTAAGAGCACCATAGAGTATGTCCCTGTTTTCTTTATAAACGCTTATATCGGAGGTTTTGCCGATACATTTCGGAATAATATACTGAAAGAGTGAAGGTGCGCATACAAAACCGAGAGATCTTGCAGCACCGCATATTGCAAAATAAACTTCTCTTACGTTTTTACACTTTTCCGACACGAGTATATAACCTATTCTCTCACCGGGCAGAGAGAGAGATTTACTGAAAGAATAGCAAACTATGGAGTCGTCATAGTATTTCGTTATATAAGGTACTTGTTTGTCGGAATATACAAGTTCCCTGTACGGTTCATCGGATATTATAAATATCTGATGGCAAAACTCTTTTTCCTTGCGCCTTAAAACAGCGGATATTTTCTCTATCGTATCGACGGATATAATGGCACCCGTCGGGTTATTAGGTGAGTTTATTATTATCGCCTTCGTTTTTTCATTAACATATTTTTCAAGTTCCGAAATATCAGGCTGGAAAAGAGGAGGTGAGCATTTTACCACGCGCAAAACCGCGCCTGCCTTTTCGGCAAACACCCTATATTCCGGGAAAAACGGAGCAAATACTATCACCTCGTCGCCCTCATTGACAATGGCGTTTAAGGAGACCGTAAGAGATGCGGCGGCGCCGACGGTCAGAAATATATTCTCCGCCTTTTCGTTTACTCCGAAAGATTTATTTACATAATCTGCAATGGCTTTACGAACATTTATATCTCCGGGTGCGGATGTATATCCATGCAAAGACACAGGATCGGAGTTATTTATAAGTTCCGAGACAGACTCCGTTACTATTTTGGGACAGGGCACGCTCGGATTTCCTATGCTGAAATCGAAAACATTTTCTTCTCCTATTTCATTTTTCCGCTTTTTTCCGTACTCAAATATTTCTCTTATAACAGAACTTTTACTGCCAAGAGCATACATTTTTTCGTTTATCATCGCAACTTATCCCTCCTTCGCCTTCGCAATTATGTATATATAAGATAATTATACATTACATCTATATAAAAATCAAGCGCTACATATAAAGAAAAACTGCGCTTTATAAACATTATTTTGCGGAATTTTGCACAAAAAACCGCCCTTTATCATATCAAAACAAAAAATCCGAACGAGTCGGATTTTTTGTTTTATATTTACTTTATGCGTAAATCGTTATGGTAGCGTTGGCAGCTGCGTCCGCTGTTACTCTTATAGCGGTTATATTCGTGTACTTGTAAAGGTCAACGAATATATCGCTTCCGGAGAGTCCGGATTTAACCTCTGTCCAGTTGCCGTCCACCTGAATTTCAACCGTGTAGTTGACGGTATCGTCGTCGGTTGTAATTCTTACTATTCCTTCGTCGGCACTCTTGCCCTCGGGGATTGCTATCTCAAGAGGAGTTGTGCCGGTAAGAGTTATCGGGGTTCCGGGTTTCTCTCCGGAAATATCAACGGTTATTCCGGATTCGCCAAGCGTCGGATCTCCCGTAATATCTCCGCCGGGTATAGTAACTTTTTCATACATAATGTCTGAATACTCGTGTCCGCATACGGTGCAGGATATTGTTCCGGAGCCTTCGTCAACAAAACTGTGGGCCGTTCTTTCGGTGAAGTCTTTATGAGTCGTTTCAGTACAATTCTGATCGTATCCGCATCTGTAAACCGTGTATCCTTCTTCAGAGCAAGTAGGAGCGACTACCTCGTCCGTTACTATCCATCCGCCGTGTACTCCGGTTGCGGGGGTTATCTCGTCTTCCGGTCTGAACGTCTGACCACATACAGAACATGTATATTCCGCATATCCATTTGTGATACAAGTAGGAGCTACCGTATTTCCAAGATCGCCTTCTTGTTTTGTATGCGGTACTATATCTTCATAATCTTTCTCAGTGTAGTCACATCTTGAACACCTGTAAAGTTTGTATCCTCGTTCTTTACAACTCGGAGCGAGTGATTCCGCTTCAACATAATGAGCTTCGTCGTGAGATATATCGTGTCCGAGTGCTACAGAGCCTTCAACGTCTACCTCATATGTTGCCGTACAATCGGGATCTTTCGAGCATCCGTATATGGTGTATTTGGGTCTTTCACACGATTCATTAACAGTTCCTTTAACTACGTCAAATACGTGTTCACCTGTTGCGGGAATAACCTCTTTATACCATGCGCTGACACCGTCGCCTTTAGTTCCTTCCTCACCGACAAGGCTGTCCTTGCAGCATCTTGTGCAGGCAAAGATCTTATAGCCGTCTTTTATACAAGTAGGATCTTCTTTTTCATACGGTGTGGTTTCGTCTATACTGTGACCAAGTGCTTTTTGGAGATCTTTGTTCTCTTTTAAATCGCATCTTGAACATCTGTATTCCGTATAGCCGTCTTCGGTACATGTGGGCTCTATTACCGTTGTTACAAAATCATGTCCGAGTTCATCCACAACATTTTCCTGCTTTGTTTCTTTGCAACGCGAGCAAGTGTAGAGGGTACAACCCTTCTCCGTACATGTAGGAGGTACTTCTACGCCATCGTCCCATACGTGTCCGAGTGCTTCTATTGTTACGCCGTTGCCATTCTGTGTTCCGCAAATCTTACATACCTCGGCTTTCGTACCGCTCTCTGTACATGTTGGTTCTTTGACTATTTTCTCTTCAAATTCGTGATCTTTCTTCGCAATTTTCTGGGATACCTGACCATTAAACTGCTTACAAACGGTACATTGCTGCCTGCTGATTCCCTCTTTTGTACAGGTTGCTTCACGGCCTACTACCCACTCCCATGTGTGATTACCGGTTGCGGCAACCTCGCTGCCCTCTTTCTTCTCGGTATATCCGCACACAGAGCATTTAAGGTTGGTATACCCCTTGTCACCGCATGTAGGTGCTACGACTTCCTCAGTGAAAGTATGTGCCGGATCCGCGAAATTGTCCAGATATTCGTCACCGCATTCGCAAGTATACCTGGTGTATCCTCTTTCGGTGCAAGTAGGCGGCACTACCTCTTCGGTATAACTATGTTTGTGCTTGCCGCAAGATATCGCAAAAATCGCAACTGCGAGAATTGCAAAGATCATTACAATAATGCGTTTTCTCATATTAGTCTCCTTAATATCTTTTTCATAATACATTTTACATTGTTTTTTACAATTTGTCAATAGTATTATAACTTTTTTGTACAAATGCACAGTATAGCCTGTCCGTTTTTATGCATATTACACAAAAGCAAACATCTTTTCTTGTCTCATTTGCAAAAATTAATTCAATCTTACCGTTAATCATTCAGACAAATATGGGCTGCCTTCTTGGGCAGCCCGCATTCTGAATTGCAAAACCGTACACTTTATTCCTCAGCACAAAATGTATGTCAGAAATTATTCGCTCTTTCCGCTGTCTGTATCGCTGTTTTCCAAGTCAGTACTTTTTGCCTCATCGGAAGAATTGTCTGAATTTCCCGAATCGGTTTTATCTTCTGGCGCGTCGGCTTCTTCCGGGGCGTCTTTTGCCTGCCCTTCGGGTAAATATGCATCATCGTCTCCGTCGTAAAGACCGAGTTCTTTTTCAAGGCGTTCTCTTTCCGCACGGGCGCGTTGCCTTTCTTCTTCAAGTTCCTTGGCTCTGCGTTTGTTTTCTTCTTCACTCCTGCGCTTTTTCTCAGTGACCAGGTTTTCCACCTCTTCCATTGTTACGCCGTCTTTCATTGCCAACGCAAACTGCTCGTCATCCATAACTTCGTGGCGAAGAAGGAAAGAAGTTATAAAGTCAATTTTGTCTCTGTGCTTTGTAAGAATATCGTACGCCATGTTATACGACTCGTCAACGATCTTCTTTATCTCCGCATCTATCTTTGCGGCAGTGCTGTCCGAATAGTCGGGAGTGGAATTGAAGTCTCTGCCGAGGAACACCTCGTCGCTGTCGTGCTGAGACCCGAAGTGAATCGTGCCGAGCTCGTCACTCATTCCGTAAACCGTAACCATCTTGCGCGCAACCTCTGTGGCACGCATAATATCATTGGATGCCCCGCCGGTATAGTCACCGAAAACTATCTGTTCGGCAACTCGTCCGCCGAGCATCATGGCGATTCTTTCTTTCATCTCCTGTTTTGACTCACTGTATTTGTCTTCTACCGGAGGAGTAAGTGTATATCCGAGAGCCCTTCCGCTCGGAATTATTGAAATCTGGCGGACAGGGTCCTGTGAGGGAAGAATATGAGAAACTATTGCGTGTCCGGATTCGTGCACCGCCGTATTCTTTCTTTCCTTCTCACTCATTTTCTTGGCTTTTTTCTGAGTTCCCACAGTTATTTTTATCATAGCGTCTTCTATCTCAGTCATGCCTATCAGGTTCTTACCTTTTCTTGCGGCAAGAAGAGCCGATTCATTAAGGAGATTTGCAAGATCTGCGCCGGTAAATCCCACCGTTGTCTGCGCTATTTTATGAAGATCCACATTTTCTTCAAACGGTTTGTTCTTCGAGTGTACCTTGAGTATATCCTCACGCCCCTGCATATCGGGATATCCTACAGTTACCTGTCTGTCAAAACGTCCCGGGCGCAAAAGTGCGGAATCGAGAATATCCGGGCGGTTGGTCGCCGCCATGACTATTATGCCGGAATGTCCGTCAAAACCGTCCATCTCGACAAGCAATTGGTTAAGGGTCTGCTCTCTCTCGTCATGTCCTCCGCCGAGTCCTGCACCTCTCTGACGACCGACAGCGTCTATCTCGTCTATAAATATTATAGCCGCAGGAGATTTTCTTGCTGTGTCAAACAAATCACGTACTCGTGACGCTCCTACACCGACATACATCTCAACAAAATCGGAGCCGGACATCGAATAAAACGGAACTCCCGCTTCACCTGCAACTGCTTTGGCAAGCAATGTCTTACCGGTACCGGGAGGGCCTACAAGCAGCACTCCGTGCGGTATTTTTGCCCCGAGGCGCGTAAATCTGGACGGGTTTTTAAGATATTGCACAACCTCTTCGAGTTCTTCTTTTTCCTCGTCTGCCCCTGCAACATCAGAGAACAGAACTCTCTCTTCCTGATTCTGAACATTTCTTATTTTCGATTTTCCGAAGCTGCCCATCTTTCCGCCGCCGTTTGTCTGGCGCATGGTAAACACCATAAATACGACGAAAAGTACCAACAAAATTATATAGGGTATATATGAAACTATCCACGGAGTTTCCTTCGTGACATTTTCGTATTTCTCTATCTTCCCGGAGTTGACTTGTTTTATTATAAGTTCGCCGAGGTCATTTTCAAATGTATAGTTATCTCTGACGCTGTAGGTTATTGTTCTTTCCTCTGCGTGCTCCGCATCCGGACGCAGAACAATAGTCAGTTCATTATTCTCTACGTAAAGCTCTTTGACCTGTTCGTTGTTGAAATAGCGAATTATATCGCTGTACATCGGTTTTTCGGTATCGTTCTTTGCAAAGAGCGACGCTATTGCAAATATTATCAGTCCTATGAGTATAAAATAAAACACAATGGTGATAATATTACTTCTGTTCTTCTTCATTTATTCCTCCGTTTGTGCTTATGTATTACTTATTTTTCGTAAATTTCGGGCTTAAGTACCCCTACAAACGGAAGCGTACGGTAATTCTCGGCATAGTCAAGACCGTATCCGACGACAAATTCATCGGGAATTATGGCTCCGCAATAATCGGGTTCGAAATCTACCTGTCTTCTTGACGGCTTGTCGAGCAAAGTACATGTCTTTACCGAATGTGCCCCGTTAAGTTTGAGATATTCCACAAGGTAAGAAAGCGTTTTTCCGCTGTCTATTATGTCCTCTACTACGATTATATCGAGATCGGAAAGGTCAGAACGGTGAAGATCGAGTATTATGTTTATCCTTCCCGACGTTTCCGTTCCGTTTCCGTAAGACGAAACCTTCATAAAATCTATCTCGACAGGTCTTCTTATTTTCTTCATAAGATCGCTCATAAACACGACTCCGCCCTTCAGTATACATATGAGCAAAAGCCTCTTGTTCCTGTCGGCATAATCACTATCGATCTGCTGGGCGATTCTCGTCGTTATAGCGTCGATTTCATCCTGACTCAGCAATATCTTCTGAATGTCGTTAATCATTTTTACTTCCTCCGATTGACATTTTATATATCTTTATTTTTATGTCTCCAAGACGGCTTGCGACTCCGTCCCGTTTATAATTCCCGGAACGCATACTATCCCCAGGTCATCGCATATTACGGGAATTTCATCCCTTAAATGCGACGGTATATGGAGATCGCAAAAAACTCTTTTAAGTTTTTTCGTCATTTTGCCGTTTACTATTTTATCGCCGTCGCGCCTGTTCCTTGCGTACAGGTTACCTGCAATCCTGTCCTTATTCAGTGATACCTCGCATACAGGTTCTCCCGGGTAAGCATCTGCATTTTCTCCGAGAACCAGGGTTAAGCCGATTTTATCTATCTTATTAACCCCGCATGTGAGCAAAACGCTGTATTCTTTCCTTTCGAGTTCGTCGTTTCCGACAAATACAAAATATCCTCTTTCCGCCTTAAGCGAAACACCGCCGCCGAGATTTATAAAATCTCCGACATTTGAGTTTTCGATAAACGAACGGCAAAGCATGCATGTCTTACTGTCTGTCTCACGCCCCATCATATGCTTTATGACTCTGTAAAAAACCGGCATGTCAAGTGATAAAAGAAGTTTTTTATCTGCCCTGTCAGTAATACCGTTTTCCGATATTATCCGTCGGCATACGGAATTTATATATTCGTCGTCTTTCGTTATAATTCCCGAAAGCCTCGATGCAGCCCCGATAAATCCGGGATTTATTTTCTCCATTTCGGGAATTATTATATGTCTTATGCGATTTCTCGTATAGTCGGTGTCTTCATTTGTTGAATCCGTGACGTGTTCTATATTATTGTCATCGCAGTATGAGGTTATTTCCTTTTTGGTGCAATAAATAAGAGGTCTCATTATATTGCCGTTTACGGGTTTTATACCGCACATGCCGTTTGTTCCGCTTCCTCTTGCGAGATTAAATATGAGCGTTTCGGCGTTATCGTTTGCGTTATGGGCGGTAACTATACATCGATATTGCGGATTTTTTTTAAGTTCCTCATCGAAAATACGGTATCTTTCTTCCCTTGCCGTTTCTTCAATGCCTTTCTTTTTCCTTGCGGCAATGGCAGGAATATCTATTTTGTAAGATATGAAATCAATCCCGTATTTTTCGCAGACAGAACGGCAGAACAGCTCGTCTCTGTCCGCCTCTGTTCCGCGTATCATATGATTTATATGAACAGCAAGAAGTTTTTTCGTCCTCGACGAAAGAAAATGAAGGAGCGACGAGGAATCCGCCCCGCCGGAAAAGCCTATTATCGCGCCGTCGTATATCGATTGCATACCGTAATCGGAAACGGCGCGTTCTATCTTTTTTTCAAGCATTTCCATTTCGCACCCGCAATTAAAGTCTTTTTGTGTAAGGGCAGAAATATCGGCAACCGCAAATTGCGGATGGATAAGCGGCCCTTTTATTAAATAATACTATACTTTTTTTGAAATTGCAATAGCGTAATTCAAAAAAACGCGCGGTTTGATTGTTTTTTGATTACTGTACAGACAAACGATACAAATGCATCACAAATACTTCACAAAAGCGTCGCCGGACGCATTCAAAGTTGAAAACGACGGAAAATATAACCGCTTGATACCTGCCCTCCGATACTGTAAAATATATTGTGAGGATAAATTTATTTACATGGAGGTGTTAACTTTGAAAAGTCCGGGATTAAAGAAAAAAAGAGGAGTTTATGAAATTCACGCTCTGAATTTTATAAAGCTCGGATACATACTCATACTCGTGTCGTCGCTGTACATTCTGAGGCTTGTATTGTCTTTTGAAGGCAATTCTGAGACCGTTATCATGTATTCGAAAATATATGATATGTGCGCCTCTGTTTATTCAGCCGTGCTTATTATGACCTTGGGAGCGTTTGCCTACCTTGCGTTACCGTGATTTTTGTGCATTTTGTATATGTATATTTGTTTCATGATTGAATATTCACTCTCCGGATGAATATTTTTTTGTCAAGTATTTTTTTTGAATTTTTCAAAATTCTACACCCTTATTTTCGGCAAATGAGTAATTTCGACATGCATTTTTGAGTTTTCCACTCTCAAAAGGCGTGGAAAAGTTGAAAACTTGGCTTTAAAATGGCGAGTTATGCACATTTTCCACTAACTTTTCCACGTTTAAAATTTTTTTCAGGCGTTTTTCTTTTACTCGGCGTTTATAGGCAAACACCTAAATTGATTGAGCAGTATGCATAAAATTTGTTCGTAATCGAACTGTTTTTAACTTTTTTTCAAAAAATAAAAATTCAGAGATTTAACCAAAATTGTATATTTGCAAAAGCCTAAAATGGAAGCGTAAAAAAATCATTTTAAAAAATCATTGCCATATTTTCATTCGTACTTGATTTATTTTCTTTCAGGTGTTAAAATTGTCTAAAGGAGTTGATTGTCAAAAATGAAATGGAGCGAAAATTTTAAGGTAAAATTTCATGAAACGGACGCAAATGAAGCAGTCGGAGTTTCACAGATTTTCAAATACATACAGGAAGCGGCAATGTGCCAGCTCAGCATTCAGAATCCGACTTACAAAGAATTGCTCGCCGAAAAGAAAGCCTTCGTTTTAAGTAATATAAGGGTTGAAATGTACTCACGTCTGTACGCATATGACGAAATACAGGCTCGTTCATGGGCATGCCCGAGCAGAGGACTTGGATTTATACGTTGTTATGATATAAAGAGAGGAGACGAAACCGTTTGCGAGGCATACTCGTCATGGGCGCTTGTCTCCACAGAGGATAAAAAATTATTTAAGGTAAGCGATATAGATACAAGCGGGTACTATCTTGACGAACCTGTTGAACTCGAGCACAGTTCAAGAGTTCATGTCCCGTCGGAGCTTACTATGTCCCTTGTCGGAGAATATACCGTAAAATACAGCGATATAGATTTTAACGGTCATATGAACAATACCAACTATGCAGATATGCTCTGCGATGTTATACCGGACACGGAAAATTTGCGTGTAAAGTCCATAGGAATTTGTTTCCACTCCGAAGCAAAGTACAAAGAATCACTTAAAATATATATGGGAAAAACAGACGGAAAATATTATTTTCGCACCGTAAGAGAAAGCGACGGCAGGACGAATATAGAGGCGGAAATAATTCCTGAAACGATATGACACTATTCTTTATCTTCATTCAAAATACAAAAATCGGGAGGATTTGCCTCCCGATTTTTATGTTTCTCGTTATTGTATAATCAGACTGCATAAGAAGCAATTGCCGCTTTTCTTTGCATATCCATAATTGTATAGAAAGTAGCTATAGGAGATTTTATATCAAGTATCTTTGCACGGTGTGCAACAGTCTTGTCGGCAAAATTCTTCGTAAGAGGTGCCCCGCCCACACTGTCCGTTGGGTAACCGTCATATCCGCCATATATGAATCCGTCCTCGTAAACCTCTATTTCCTTGACATAGGGGAAAAGTAATCCGTTTGACGTGAACACAACTCTGACGTCGTCAGTCTCAACAGCTCTGTCAAGCTCTATAGATGCTATATATTTTTCCCTGCTTGTATCATAAGACGTTCCCTTGCCTACGGTAACATAGTCGTCTCCATCTTTTACCTGAATTTTGAAGGACAAAACGTGATCTCCCTCAATATTTCCGGTTACAACATCATTGAAATAAAGAACTACCTTGCTTACAAGATGCTTTTCTTTGAGAATTACTCCGCAATACTCACCTGCGGCGCGCGTATTGGCAAACCATGACGGCGAATCATTGGTAATTTTTCCGTCATTAATATACTCAACATAAGCAGCACCGGCATATCCGAGAGTTGATGAAGCATAGGGCGTTCCGTAGCATGCGATGTTACCGGCAGCCGTAGACTCCTGTCTGAAAGTAGACATATAATCAGCAAGGAATATACATTTTCCGTCGTCCGCTATACGCGCCCCGACCTCTGAAATAAGAGCGGCGCCGCCGTCTGTTCCGGTAAATGTAACTTTAAGCGCAGTCGCTTCCTGTGTAGGACTTACGGGGAATTCCATTGAGTCACAAACTTCTGCCGTCGTAGTTGCTTTCTGTCCGTCCACAACCTTCGTCCATTTTCCGTCGGTACCGAGAAGGAAAATATCGTAAGTAAAGCTTATTCCGTCAATAGAACCGCCAAAGTTTATTGAAACACTGTCTATCGGATGTGCCTTGTCGAATTCGGTCATCCACCATTCTCCGTCGGTCTCGTTTTCAGCCTGCCAATAACTTCCCGATTTATTATCGTCACAAGCAAGTGCGGCCCATGTGACCGTAGAGGACGCGCTTGACATTCCTCCGAGAACGGCGTTGGTTGAAAGGACAGCCCCCTCGGGAACATCAAATGGAGGCGGTGTGCCCTCTTTACCGTTAACTTCCATTTCCTCTACCATCGGGACATCCCAAAAGTTTCCGTTTCCACCCGAATTTATTCCGTAATCCGAGAGGCATATGCGGATATTCTTTGTCGTAATATATTCCGGCAGTTCGAAAGTAATTTTGCCGAAAGTCCAGTCTTTAACCTTATAAGTATCTGTAATATCAGAATTTCTAAGGGTTTTAAGTTCAATCCACTCACCCATGACAAGTGCCTTGAGTGTATAGCTTACGTTGTTTTTATTGTCGTACTTAAGAACATATAAAACAACTTTGTTGAACTCGTAATATTTTGTGAATTTTACCCCGAAATACTGATTGGCATCGTCAACCGTAGCGTTTCTTCCATCCTCCTGGTCTTTTGAACCCGGCCTCCAGAATTGCCATGTTGAACTTGTGTCACCGTCGATCAGCCATCTTGAGTTACTGTCGTTATTCCAGTTACTTGTTGCGTAAGTAGAGCCGTCCGGCGCTATGTTATAATCCACCTTCTCCTCATCTGCGGCAAAGGCGGCAAACATAAAGCACGGGATTACCATGACTGCGCAAACAATCAAAGAAATTATCTTTTTCATCAGAGTACTCCTTGCAAATTATTAATTATCTATTGTACATTTTAACATATTCAAATACTGAAATCAAGACTTTTTTGTAAAAAAATAATATATTTTAACCTGCGTCAAGTTTTTCCTTGCTTTAATTCATGTCACGGAATAACAAAAGCGCCGTAGGCGTATAATACCATCAAAGGCAATTTCCGATTTTTTTGCCGCTGACCCCGTCGGGGCGGTGAAATGCGGAGAGTGCCTTTTCTTTTTTTAAAACTTACTGTTTATCTGCTATTCCGAAATACTCTTTTGCACATTTTTCATCGAGGAGTATCTGTTTTTTAAGATCCTCCACGCTTCCAAACTTCTTTTCATTTCTCAAAAATTTATAGAAATTTACCCTGACAAACGACGAATAAAGATTCCCCTCATAACCTATTATATGCGTTTCAACATTTTCGGAAGCATTTTCTCCGTCGGTCGTCGGTCTCATGCCGACATTTGTGACGGACGGATATACGTCTTCACCTATTTCACATTCAGTTATGTAAACGCCGCGCATTGGAATTGCCTTACCATCGGGAATTTTCTGATTTATTGTCGGTACCCCTATGGTTCTGCCCAAGGTTTTGCCATGCAATACCTTTGCATAAATTGAGTAAGGCGGCGCAAAACCGAGTATTTTTTCAACTTCTCCGTTCTCTGTCATTTCTCTTATGAGAGTTGAACTAAGTGGTCTTCCGGACACAGTTATTTCGTCTGAAATTCGCACACTTCCCCCGGCTTTTTCAAAAAAGTTTGCGAGATCATTACTGTTCCATGACGCATTTTTACCAAATCGATAATTGAATCCGCAAGAAGCGCAAACGGCATGTAAAGAATTTCTCAGTATCTTTTCAAAAAACTCCTCACCGCTCATGTTCCTTACGTTTTCAATCTTGTCTATCACAATATAGTCTATTCCGGTTTTCCTTATAAACCTTATTTTTTCATCCAGAGTAAAGACACAGGGTACGCTTTTTCCCTCGATTTTTGCCCTCGGTATCTCGTCAAACGTATATACTGCACTTTTTATACGGCGTTTTTTTGCCTCGTCCAGGGCTGCCATGAATACGGCAAGATGGCCCGAATGGCAACCGTCAAATGTTCCCAATGCGACAACTGTGTTTTCCGATATTTCGCACCTTTGCATAGTTTTAAGATCATAAACCGTCATTTTAAGCACCTCTCAAAACGGTATTTCAAAAACATTATACACTATCGTAATGTCTGCCGCAATATATTTTTCATTTTTTTGATTTAATGATATTTATTTTCAGGAAGAAATATGGTATAATGTTGAAGAAAAATATGAATCATTTTCATACGATACGTTAAAATCGGAGGAGGAGAAGATTTTTATGAAAATTATCTGGCTCGGTCAAAGCGGACTTTTATTTGTGTCCGGAAATAAAAAGATAGTTGTCGACCCATATCTGAGTGATAGCCTCAAAAAAGAAAATAAAAAAATGGCACGGGGTATGAAGTTGAACAGAAAATTCTTCAGAGTTAAGCCGGATATCATAGTGCTTACAAACTCTCACCCCGATCATACCGACATTGCCACTCTTACATCGTATCTGCATAAAGCAAAATCACCGATAACGCTTCTCTGCTCGGAATCTTCCTACTCAAAAGTACAGGATGCCGGAATAAAAGGAAGATATAAAACAGTAATGTTTTGCGAAGGCTCGGAGTGGACGCTTGATAATTTGAGGATAACCGCCGTAAAAGCGCAGACAGACGACAAAAATGCAATAGGAATTACAATTTCCGACTCTCTGACCGGAAAGATATATTATGTCGCTTCGGATACTCTTTACAACAAATATGTAATAGATTCAGTCCCACCATCTCCCGACGTTTCCTTTGTACCCATAAACGGTGATGGCGGTTGTATGAACATGGTTGACGCCGCGCGCTTTGCGTGTGCGATAGATTCGCAAATCACCGTCCCGATTCATTTCGGAATGTTTGACAAGACAGACCCGTGGGATTTTCCTGCAAGGCGCAAAATGATACCAAAAATATATAATATTCTCGATTTTGAAAACATGGAATGTATAAGGCGCATGTTCAAAAAATCAAAAGGTCTTACGCATAAATTTGAGGAACAGAAACCAAAAAAGTCAAAAGGTAAAGAAGCAGATGGCAGTGCGAAAACAAACGAATTGTCTGACAATACCGATGATACACGATACCTCGGTGTGACAGACGCTGCCCCGGAAGGTAATGTTGATTTTTCGCAGGGTGAAAGTGTCATAGGAGCAACGGATACTTATGAAAACACCGGTTATTCTTCCGGCTCGGATGATGAAGCGGCAAGCACTTCAAACGACGGCGACTCGGGTTTTGATAGCGAAAATAACTTCGCAGATAGTGAAGATGCAGAGGCAGAGGCTGAACAAGTTAATGAAAGTGAACCGAGCGGATATGAAAGGGAAAGTGCCGACGACATGTCAGACGAGAATGACGGTGAAAAAGATGTTTCAGAAAAATCAGGCGGCGGACATGTCGTAATAAATGACTATGTGGAAGCGGCTTTGAATGATCCTTCGGCTGACGATTTTTCCGAAGACGATATAAACGAGGAAAATCTTTCTGAAAAGATAGACGCTTACATAAAAGAACCCGAAAAATCAAAATGCTGAAACAGAATGAAATTTTGAATAAAAATACCAGAAATCTTTTGCACGTATTGCAATTTTTACGATTTCAAGTTAAGACAAGGAGATAAAAATGCTTTTATACATTATTCGTCACGGGGACCCGGTTTACAATCCCGACTCACTTACTCCAAAGGGTCATCTGCAGGCAGAGGCGCTTGCCAAAAGGCTTGCCGTCCACGGCCTTGACAGGATATATTGCTCGCCAAACGTGCGTGCAAAGCAGACGGCGCAACCAACCTGTGATCTGCTCGGTCTTGAAATGAATATAGAGGACTGGACAAGCGAGGATATTGCGTGGAAGGAGATGGCGTGCCACACCCTTGAGGGATGGTACGGCTGGCCGTTTCATATCCAGAACTCCAAGGTAAAAAACGATATAAATCTCGCCCTCGGCGACAAGTGGTACGAGGCGGAGTGTTTCAAAAACGTCGATATAAAAGCGGGCGTTGACAGAATAGCGTTTGAATCGGACAAGTTCACCGAAAAACTCGGATATGTAAGGGAAGGTTCAATATACAGAGCCGTCGCCCCCAACGATATGAGAATAGCGGTATTTTGCCACCAGGGGTTCGGCACCACCTGGATGTCCTATCTCCTTTCGATAAATCCGCTTCTTTTCTGGAGCAGTTTTGATATAAGCCACTCGAGCGTTACGATAATAGAGTTCAAAAACACCGAAGATTCATTAGTCGCGCCGAAGTGCCTTTGCCTCTCGGATATGTCGCACATATACAAGGAAGGACTGCCCCTTTCCTATCAAAATACTATCGATATATAAATATCTCTTGAAAAAATTTTTTCCTATTGATTTTTGTTTTTCACTGTGATACAATTACTCCTATCTTTGTTTAAGAGGTGCATTTTTCATGTATACGGTTTGCAGGGATCTTGCAATCATCATAGTCGCCGCAAAAATTTTCGGAATACTGGCAAGAAAACTTAAGGCTCCGCAGGTTGTCGGCGAAATAGTGGCAGGTCTTATAATAGGTCCGTGCGTTCTCGGCATAGTTCAGAACAGCAATTTTCTTTCAGCCATGGCGGAAGTCGGAGTTATTCTCCTTATGTTCTCCGCGGGGCTCGGCACAAATCTGAGAGATCTTTTGAAAACCGGACCGCTGGCATTACTTATTGCCTGCGCCGGAGTTTTGATTCCTCTCATTTTCGGTACAGTTTATTATCAGTGTTATTACGGCTTTGTTCCGTTCGGCTCGGATGAGTTTTACAGGGCGCTCTTTATCGGGACAATACTTACGGCAACATCGGTCAGTATAACGGTTGAAACATTGCGGGAACTCGGCTACCTTAAAGGCAGGGTCGGCACGACGATTTTAAGCGCCGCAATAATAGACGATATTATCGGGATAGTCGTTCTTACCATAGTTATAGGTTTCAAGTCAGACGCGTCAAGTTCGGCGCAGGTAATTCTGAAGACGCTTCTGTTCTTCGTGTTTGCCGGCGTTGTCGGTTTTATTGCATACAAGGCTTTTAAATTTATAGATAAAAGATATGCGCACACAAGACGTATACCCATACTGAGTCTTGCATTTTGTCTCGGTATGGCGTATGTTTCGGAAAGATATTTCGGCGTTGCCGATATAACCGGAGCATATGCCGCGGGCATAATTCTTTGCAATATGCAGGATTCGGGGTACGTTGCAAATAAGATGGACATAAATTCCTATATGCTTTTCGGTCCTGTATTTTTTGCAAGTATAGGTCTTAAAACTGACATAAGCGATCTCAATTTGAATATACTCCTTTTCTCAATAGGATTTGTACTTGTAGGACTTATTGCAAAGATAATCGGATGCGGACTTATGGCAAAGCTTTGCCGTTTCAAGTGGTCGGAGTCGCTTAAAATAGGCGTTGGCATGATGACAAGAGGCGAGGTTGCGCTTATAGTGTCGCAAAAAGGTCTTGATGTAGGGCTTCTCGACCCCGTATATTTCACATCGGTAATTTTGCTTATAATAGTTTCTTCGATACTCACCCCGATATTTTTGAAAATTCTGTTTTCAAAATTTCCGGATGACAGTTTGCCGTCCACATAATAAAACCGGTTAATAAAAATATGCCGCAAATTTGATTTGCGGCATATTTTTATCGGTAGCGAACAAAATCATTTTTCATAAACTATAAGTGGATACAAACGTATCCGAATAAATAAAAAGGAAATTCGATATGGTAAGACTTAATGAAATAAAAGACTCGGAGGAATGTACCGTCGTTTCCCTTTTTGCAAAAGGAATAATAAGACGAAGATTTCAGGACATCGGAATTGTCGAGGGTACGAAAATAAAAAGACTGCGCTCAGGTCCGCTCGGCGACCCGACGTCGTATCTTGTCAGAGGCGCAGTTATCGCAATACGCTCCGAGGACGCTTACCTTATAGGAGTGGAAACAAATTCATGGGACTCACAAATTCCTCGGTCGGATTAAATTCCGCAAAGGAAATTTTAACTGCGAAAAAGAAAAGCCCGGGCGATATTGTAATAGCCCTTGCGGGAAACCCCAATGTGGGGAAAAGCACGGTTTTCAACGCTCTTACGGGGATGAATCAGCACACGGGCAACTGGCCCGGCAAAACCGTATCCTGCGCACAAGGATATTTTTCACACGAGGGTAAAAACTTTGTCCTCGTCGATCTGCCGGGTACATATTCTCTGCTTGCTCACTCCCCTGAGGAAGAGGTGGCAAGGGATTTCATATGCTTCGGAAAAAGTGCGGCGATTATAGTCGTTTGCGACGCGGGGTGCATTGAAAGGAGCATGAATCTCCTTTTACAAGTCACCGAAATAAACAAAAACGTAATTCTTTGCGTAAACCTTATGGATGAGGCAAAGAAGAAAAAAATAAACATAGATCTTGCTCTTATCTCAAAACGTCTTGGGATAAAGGTCATAGCGACAAGTGCGAGGAGCAATAAAGGCATTGAAGAATTAAAAAACGCCCTTCTGGATGTAACAGGATGTTCTTATGAGATAACATACGGTGAAAAAACCGAACAGGCAATTTTCCTGCTTGAAAGTGAAACCGAAAAATTCAAAGACATAATAAATCCGCGTTTTCTTGCGCTACGGCTCTTATCGTGCGAGGATCCGTCGGAATCAAGCCTTATGAAACATATAAGCATAAGCAATGAGGAAAAAGAAAGCCTTGCTCTCACGGTGTCAGATGCAAAAGCATCGGTTTTTATGAGCGGAGACGATTTTGAAGACGATATTGTAAAGTCACTTATAAAATGCGGCGAGGAAATAACCGCAGGTGCAATAGAATACCAAAACGGGCAGTATTCAAAAAGGGACGAAAAGATTGACAGGATTTTAACCGGCAAAATTTTTGCCTTTCCAGCCATGTTCTTGCTCCTTGCGCTCGTTTTTTATATAACCATAACGTTTGCAAACTACCCGAGTTCTCTTCTGAGTATGGGATTTACAAAGGCTGAAGAGTATCTATACGGTCTTATTTTATCCACAGGGTGCCCCGTTTTTATATGTGATTTTATTTTCAAAGGTGTTTTCAGGGTTGTCGGCTGGATAGTTTCCGTAATGCTGCCGCCTATGGCTATATTCTTTCCCCTCTTTACTCTGCTTGAAGACTGGGGATATTTGCCGAGGGTCGCTTTTAACCTTGACAGATGCTTCAAAAAGTGCGATTCGTGCGGAAAGCAATCCCTTACCATGTGTATGGGATTCGGTTGTAATGCCGCAGGGGTCGTCGGTTGCCGAATAATAGACTCGGAGCGTGAGCGGCTTATTGCGATACTTACAAACGCCTTCGTTCCCTGCAACGGCAGATTCCCTGCCATGATAACGCTTATAACTGTATTTTTCGTTGGTTTTGCCTCGGGAGTGTCGGGATTTTTATCCGCTTTATACCTTGCTCTAATCATTGTTGCGGGCATAGGAGCGACACTTCTTGCGTCAAAACTCCTTTCCAAAACGGTGCTCAAAGGCAAGCCCTCGTTCTTTACGCTTGAGATGCCCTCGTACAGACGCCCGCAAATTGCAAAAACACTTGTGCGCTCCATATTTGACAGAACTATCTTCGTCCTCGGCAGAGCCGTGGTAGTCGCCATTCCCGCAGGTGCGGTAATATGGATATTATCTAACGTTACGGTGGGGGACGTGTCTGTACTTAACCACATTTCAAGCTTTCTTGACCCCGTCGGAAGACTTCTCGGCATGGACGGAGTTATACTTATGGCGTTTATACTCGGGCTTCCCGCAAACGAGATAGTAATACCCATAGCGATAATGGCATACACCTCGTCGGGCGCACTTACGGAAATAGGCGACGTTTCTCTTATATCGGAGATTTTGACCTCAAACGGCTGGACGCCCGTCACCGCCCTTTGCGTAATAGTATTTTCGCTTATGCACTCGCCCTGCACCACCACCCTGCTCACCGTAAAAAAGGAAACGGGGAGCATAAAATGGACGGCGGTTGCCGCAATTTTGCCGACAATTTTCGGAGTTGTGGCGTGCCTTTTAATAAACCTTATTGCAAGCATTTTTTAGAGCAAATCATTGACTTTTTATAAGATGAGTGTTAGAATAAAGCCGATAGAATATACGGAGGCTTTATTATGGCATATACTTTTTTTGACCTTGAAAAATATCTTGATTCTCTGCTTGTGAAATTGGACGTTCCCGGATTTGACTGCAAAATAACGCACAAGGGCAAGGAAGTTTTCCGCCACAGCGCAGGATATGCAGACAGAGAGAACAAAAAGCCGATAACCGACAAAACGCAATATTTTATTTATTCCTGTTCAAAGCCGATTATGGCGGCGGCCGCTCTGCACGCATTCGAGGAAGGGTATTTTATCTTAAACGAGCCGATATGGCACTATCTGCCCGAGTTTAAGCATATGAGAGTAAAGGATCAGAACGGTGGCACGGTTGACGCAAAAAGGGATATAACCATACAGGACCTCTTTACTATGGGCGCAGGCTTCAATTATGACCTTGGTGCCCCGAACGTATTGGAGGCGATAAAGCGCGCGGGCGGCAAAGCCCCCACAAGAGAGATAATAAGGTCGCTCTCGGAGGCTCCGCTTGAATTTCAACCGGGTGAGCTTTTCGGTTACAGTCTTTGCCACGACGTGCTTGCCTGTCTTGTCGAAGTCGCAACAGGTGTGAGATTTTCCGATTACGTAAAGAAAACTATTTTTGACCCGCTCGGTATGGAACATTCTTTTTACCATATGAACGACGAGGCAAAAAAGAATATGGCGTCACTCTACGTCCACGACGAAAACTTAAAATCAAATTTAAGAGAACTTAAAAACAATTATATCCTCGGCGACGAATATGACTCCGGTGGGGCGGGAATTATAACCACGCTTGACGATTATTCAAAATTCGCCGCAGCGCTTGCAAACTTCGGAACAAGCCCCGACGGTGTTAAAATTCTTGCAAAATCAACCGTAAATCTTATGCGTACCAATCTGCTCTTTGGAAAAAGGCTTGAATCTTTTCAATGCTGGGCGTCAAACTCCGAATACGGCTACGGCTACGGCGTGCGCACCAAGATAGGCGAGGGGTGGGGCGGAAGCCTCTGTTCGATAGGCGAGTTCGGTTGGGACGGCGCGGCAGGTAGCCTCTTATCAGTAGACCCAGAGCGTGAAATTTCAATAGTCTATATGCAACACGTCTTAAACCCGAGACTTGAATTATACCACCCGACAATAAAAAATCTTGCCGTTTTGGCTCTCGGATATTAAAAGAAATTAAAAATCACAAATAAAAGCCACGGAGTGCAAATTGCAACACTCCGTGGCACTTTTTATTTCAGACTTTAATAAAGTTATTGTTCTTGCATCCCAAAATTCTACCGTAAATATGCCGGATTATATTTATTTGTCTTTGGAAAATGAGCGAAGTGTATTTGTGGTTTCGGGCAAAGATAACGGATTGTCGTCATGCATAAATTCGAGAAAGAATATTCTGTCCTCGCTCTTTAATATATCCATATAATCCCGCCACTCGTCCGCTCCGTCTGAAAGAGGAAGTTTTTCTCCGTTTTTCCAATAGAACACGTGCACATCAGTCATATACGGTAAAAGTGCCTTTGCCGCTTCGACATTATATTCGTGCGACTTTTGCGGGTTTATCTGCCAATATGTTTTAAGATTGTCGCATCCGACGCTCTTTATAAACCGTATCGTGTTGTGATAATCGTCAGTTATTGTCTTCATATGACATTCGAGCGCAAGGGTCATTCCGAATTTTTTTGCCTCGGCACACATCTCGCGCGTGCGCAAAACGGCTTTGTTGAATTCCTCCTCGGTATTGTCGGTACAACCAGGCCAGCCTGCCCATATGCGTATTTTCTTTGCTCCGAGTGCCATTGCCGTTTTAAGCACCCTTCTGAAAGAGAGTGGAATATGCTCTCCTTTGTGATAAACAGAGCCATAGTATGAGCCGTAGGTGTCGCATTTGAGCCCTGCGCGCTCAGTCATCTTTCTGACTTTTGCGGCAAAGCGCACCCTGCCCATTTTTACATGAGAGTCGCCTCCCCATTCTATGTATCCGAGGGAGTTTTCTTTTGCGAGCTTTATTATTTCCTTTACGCTAAGATCACGAAAGGATACCGATACAAGTCCTGTTTTCATTTCATCTTACCAACCGTTTCGCTTTTTGCAAAAGAGTGAAATTTTTCGCTCTCAATAGATATTTTTGTTTTCGCGGTATTCTCTCCACACGTTTTCAAAGAAGCCGCCACCCTCGGGCAAGGGCCTGACATCTCTTACAAACGAGGAAACACCGTTTTGGTAGTCAACGCAGAGGACGGATTTGTCAAATGCGCCGTTGTCAAGTTCAAAACAGAAAATATCTTCCATTCCCTCGGGGGAGTGTCCGTTTTTCGATGTATATATGGACGAGCCTCTCGATTTTCCGCCGAGTTTTACATACTCGTTCATCGCTGTCATATATACTATTCTCGATATGGAGGCATCTCTTAACCTGTAAGCCTTCCAGAGATTTACCGTCTTTGCTTTTACCTCATTTGCAAAATTCTCAACGAATTTCTTTTCATCAAGAAGTGCCTCGGATATAAGCCCGGAATTTCTTATGGCTCCTGCCGCCTCACTCATTCTCCTTGCGTGCCCGGCGGTTAATTCATCCGTGTTGTCGGTTTCGGAAATTATGGCTCTGCAAAGTGTAACATGTTTTTTCAGCGCCTTCTCGGCTTCCTTGTCAAAGCCGGATACTTTTTCGTTGTCCGTGTGCGTTGATATGTACTGCGCCGCTCTCATGGAGCCAACCTGTCCCGCGTTGAGTGCACTTCCGCCCGGGCGGTATATTCCGTGAGTTCCCGCAACCTCTCCGCAGGCGAAAAGATGTTTTATATTCGTCTGCCACCACATATCGACGTCAAGTCCGCCGTTGTTGTGCTGTGCGCAAAGTGCAATTTCAAGCATTTCCTTTTCAAGATCAACGCCTTTGGCAAGATAGAGATCATACGCGGGCATATTCATAAATTTGAGTCTTTCAATAGGAGTGCCGAAGCAAGCGTGCGCATTTTCAAGATACTCCCTCGCCTCTTTTTCGAGTTTTTCGTAAGGAAGATCTTTCATGCCGTACGGATTTTTCGTAAAATCGAGATATACGCGTCTGCCTTTAAGCGCACATTCCTTGAAAACGAGCAAGTCGATTATCGACGAGCCGGAGAGCACTTTTTTGCAGTCAAACGGCCACTCGTAACCTTTTCTGAATATCTTTGAAAGTCCCGTTACGGCGTCCGGAAAATACTCGCTTAAAAACTCGTGCTCTGCTCCGTCCTTGTCAACCGAAACAAATCTCGGAAGTACCTGCATATATGTGCCGGAAACATTCCATCTCGGCATTACGGAAGCAAGGCCGTACTGCCACTCAGTAAGGTTTTTACCGTAAACCCCCGCCTCAAATGC
>CAMETB010000003.1 GCA_945936265.1 uncultured Clostridia bacterium | reverse complement strand
GCCGCATCGGGCTACTCATTGGGCACCGATACAATGTATGCCGGATTTACGGTAAACACCGATGCTCTCAGTGCCTATAATTTATATGCCGGAGAAGGTAAAGAATTAAAGTATGGTATAATCGTTTCAAATGTAAACGACAGCAGCATTACAAGTGTAAACTTCGATGATAACAAGGTTATTACAAATGCAAATTCCATACAGATAGAGATAACAAACTACGGCTTTTCAAGATTTGGTCTTACGCTCACCGGATTTACTGATGCAACCAAGGCGCTTAACATTGTAATGAGTGCATATGTAATAGACGGTGACGGAAATATGAGTTTTGTTCAGAGCGGCACTCCTACGGATACAACTTATGTAAAAACCATAGATGCCATCGTCGGCGAAACTAGAAAGGCGCTCGGAGTTGTCACCTTTACAAAGATATCAGAACTTGCAGCGTAAAGATATATCAAAAAGCATTACCAACATAGTTGCCGTGTTTTACTCCTTTTAGGGCAACAAAAAGCAGAGCGATTTTCGCTCTGCTTTTTTGTAAGGGTTCCCCGAAGCGAAGAATGAACTTTTGGGGTTCACGTTGTAGGGGTTCCCCGAAATGAGCTTGCGAATTTTGGGGGTTCACGTTGTAGGGACCGGCGTCCTCGACGGTCCGTTTAAAAGAGATAAATAATGAATAATCGTGTCTTGTAGGGACCGGCGTCCTCGACGGTCCGTTTAAAAGAGATAAATAATGAAAAATTGTGCCTTGTATGGCGGTTTTTTGTATCGTAGGCTCCTCTCTGTTCGTAGGGCAGGGGCTTGCTCCTGCCGCATTGCTCGTTTTCCATTATGCTAAAGGGCAACAAGCAATAACTCCTCATCCACCGCTAACGCGGTCCCCCTTCTCCCACAGGAGAAGGCTTTCCGGCGGGAGCAAGCCACCCGCCCTACCTATTTATTATTCATTGTTCATCCCTCGATTCCTACCACGAAATCCCCCGAAAAGCCAAAAGACTTTTCGGGGAAATTAATTATATTATGATATCTTTTACGCCGTCAAGCGATGCTGTCGTGATATTGTTTCTCTCGGCGATTTTCTTTGATGATATGTGATATTTTTTTGCTATTTCCCAGAGCGTATCACCGTTTTTGGGAAAATAAACTCTTATACATGACGAATCTTTTTTTATCTCTTTATCTTTTTTGAGTGTCGCAGTATCAAGTATTTTTGCGTTTCCTTTGGAAAAAATCGATACCGAGGGAAATATTTCTGCCGTACAGTAGAATTTTTCTGCGTCATATCTTGCGCTTACATTTCCTGTCGAGAAGTCCGCGCGGGTAAGTATATCCTCGGACGAGCGTGAAATATCCGTTTCGTACTTAAAGGGTATTTCATACTCCTCGGATATAAATTCTCCTTCAATATCTCCCTTCGGCGCGCTCTTGCCTATGACGGTTATATAAAGTTTTCCGTATATTATCGCTTTTTGACCCTTGATCTCCGTTTTTTCATACACAGGGTCCGTAATAATCTCTACAATCTCGGAAATATCTTTGTTTTTTCTCTTTACACTCTCACTTGATGTGAAAGAAGAGTTTATACATTTTACGGCTGAATACGTGTCGATATTTCTGTATGTTGAATCAGTCTCGTATTTCGTTGAATAGCAGTCTTTTGTCATTATGTTTTCTTCGTTTCTGTAAAGTTCGCCTTCAAGTTCGCAATTCACATCAAAGAAGAGCCGATCCTCTCCGTCACTTTGCTCGCTCGATATGGAAAGGCTTACGCATCTTCCCGTTGCCCTTGACATATCCCCCGTTTCCGCACCATCTGTTTCCATTTCCTCTGACAGAGGCACTGTCTTATTAAGAGTCATAATCCCCGACGATGTGTTGCAAAGACACTTTACGTAAACGTCTCCGCGAACGGAAATTGCTCCGTTGTGAGCCTTTACATCGGTTATGTCCATCGAGGCGTCGCACCATATCGGCTGTATATCGGTAACACTGCCTGTGTCAAAGCGGTCGCTTATATGTATGTTTTGTAAACTCGATGTCTTTATCCCGACGGAATTTACATTTTCGCACATTCTCTCAATGAAAAATTCGTCCTCTCCGGACTTGCCTTCGATATTCTCATCTATTTCGTTTCCTTCAAATGCAAGAATTCTGCTTTTGAGCCTTGTCTTTATCGTCAATTTCCTCGGCGCATTGACGCGGCAGGACACATTGTCCGCCACAGTGTCGATAAATACGGTGTCGGGGTGCGAGTTTAATACCGTTTGCGTCTCGTAATTGCTGCTTAACGGGGTTGAGCAGAGTTTGCCCTCGTCGTCGGTATAAATAACCGAGTAAGTCACCGTACCGCCGAGTTCCAACATACTTCCGGCGCCGCCATCCGAGATATATTTACTCTCGGGCAGAACCTGAGCCCTCGTTGTAAGGACGCGCCTTACCTCCGGCACATAATCGGGTAAGGAAAATTCTTCACTTACATCATGAGTTATTACAGTGTCTGTTGAAACTTTGGAAATATTCGCTTTTTTGGGTATTCCCATATTGAAACTAATTTCTGCCATCGTTTTTTCTCCTTGCTTTATTTTCTCATTTCAACTATATGTGAAAAAATATCGGATTATTACTTGACAAGGCGTTTTTTTGGTGATACAATATCATGTGTAAAAACTGTGACGGAAAAAATTGTCGTTACTCCGGAAAGAGATTGATGCCATAGGTGAGAGGTGTCATCCGTGCAGGTGCGGCAAATCCACTCCCGAGTTGCCCGTGAAAGCGTGCGCCGTGTGACCTCGTTATCGGTCGTGAGTTAAACATAAGGTGGTACCGTGTAATTTTTGCACCCTTTGGCTGAAAGGGCGCTTTTTATTTTTTTGGAGGAAAATATGATCGATCTGAAATTTTTAAGAGAAAACCCCGAGGTAGTAAAGCAGAATATCAGGAACAAATTCCAGGATTCCAAACTTCCGCTTGTTGATGAGGTAATAGAACTTGACGACAGTTTCCGCAAGTTCAAACTTGAGGGCGACACTCTGCGTGCCGACAGAAACAAGCTCTCAAAGCAGATAGGAACGCTTATGGCACAGGGCAAAAAGGACGAGGCGGAAAAAGTCAAGGCACAGGTATCCGCAAACGCGCAGCGCCTTGCAGAACTTGAAAAACTCGAAGACGAGTACGCCGGGAAGATAAAAAAGATAATGATGACCATTCCGAATATAATCGACCCGTCGGTTCCGATAGGCAAGGACGACAGCGAAAACGTCGAGGTACAGAGGTTCGGTGAGCCGAAGGTGCCCGATTTTGAAATTCCTTACCACACCGATATAATGGAGTCCTTTAACGGAATAGACCTTGACAGCGCAAGGAGAGTTGCCGGGAACGGATTTTACTATCTTATGGGCGATATAGCGCGCCTCCACTCCGCAGTTATTTCCTACGCACGTGACTTTATGATAAACAGGGGCTTTACCTACTGTGTTCCTCCGTTTATGATAAGAAGCGACGTTGTGACGGGAGTTATGAGTTTTGCCGAGATGGACGCCATGATGTATAAAATCGAGGGCGAGGACCTCTACCTTATCGGTACGAGCGAGCACTCTATGATAGGTAAGTTCATAGATACCATAACCCCCGAGGAAGAACTTCCGAAAACCCTTACCTCATATTCGCCCTGCTTCCGTAAGGAAAAGGGAGCGCACGGAATAGAGGAGAGAGGCGTTTACAGAATACATCAGTTTGAAAAGCAGGAAATGATAGTAGTCTGCAAGCCCGAGGACAGCAAAATGTGGTTTGATAAACTCTGGCAGAACACCGTTGACCTGTTCAGAAGCATGGATATACCCGTAAGAACGCTTGAATGCTGCTCGGGAGACCTTGCCGACCTCAAAGTAAAGAGCGTTGACGTCGAGGCTTGGTCGCCGAGGCAGAAGAAGTATTTCGAGGTAGGTTCCTGCTCGAATCTCGGCGACGCACAGGCGCGCAGATTAAGAATAAGAGTAGCAGGCAAGGACGGCAAAAAATATTTTGCGCATACACTTAATAATACCGTGGTAGCTCCTCCCCGTATGCTTATCGCATTTCTTGAAAACAATCTTAATGCAGACGGCAGCGTAAATATCCCCGAGGTATTAAGACCGTATATGGGCGGCATGACGAAAATTGTCAAAAAATAACCGTTTGTATTGACTTGTCAATATAAAAGTGTTAAAATATCTTTGTTAAGTTAAAATATTTGTTTACGAAAGGCAATTATATGAAATACTATAAGATGAATATAGCAGGGCTTGAAAGGGAACTTCCGCTTTGCAAAGTAACCGACGATCTTTATATAGGTGCTTTCGTCATATTCGGCGACCCGGAGCTGACAACAGCGTGTGCAAAGGCGCTTCTTGCCAAGGCTCCCGAGTACGATTACGCAATAACCGCCGAGGCAAAGGGCATACCGCTTATTCACGAGATGGCGCGTCTTGACGGAAACAGAAGATACGTTCTTGCAAGAAAAGGACCTAAACTTTATATGACGGATATAATATCCGCAACCGTAAAATCGATAACAACGGAAAAAGAGCAGAAACTTTATCTTGACGGCAAAGACGGCGAGAGGATGAAAGGCAAGAGAATTCTTATAGTAGATGACGTTATATCCACCGGTGAATCGCTCCACGCAATAGAGGAGCTTGTCAACAAGGTGGGTGGAAAGATTGTCGGCAGAATGGCGATACTTGCCGAGGGCGACGCTATTGACAGAGGCGATATTACATATCTTGAAAAGCTTCCCTTGTTCAATGCCGACGGTAGTATAAAGGAATAATACATACTTAATCCGACGGCTACGCTGTCGGATTTTGTGAGAGAAAGGGGCAAAGGTGCAGTTAAATAAAGTAAACTACAAAAAAGGACTCAAGCATTACAACACCGCAAAAAAGCCGAAGAAGCAGTTCTGGCTTTTCAAGTGGCTTATGTATATTGTAAGTAAGATACTTGTGGGCAAGCAATGCAAAATAGAAAAGATAAATATGGAGGGTGTTAAAGCCCCGTATTTTCTCATATGCAACCATATGAGTTTTATAGATTTTGAGATAAATTCGCTTTGCACCTATCCTGCAAGAGTTAATAACATAACAACTCTTGAGAGCTATTACCGCAGGGGCTTTCTTATGGAACTCAACGGCTGTATAGGAAAGAGAAAATTCACAACCGACCCGCACCTTGTAAAAGCGTGTGAAACGGTGCTTAACGAATATAAATCCGTGCTTTGCATGTATCCGGAGGCGAGGTTTTCACCGATAGGCACGCTTGCCATAATTCCCGATACTCTTGCACGCCTTGTAAAACGCCTCGGTCATGATGTCGTTGTCCTTAATCACCACGGCAACTATCTGCGCGCTCCGTTCTGGAATTGGAGAAAAAAGAGAAAAGTGCCTATGCACACAACTATGACGAAGGTGCTTGACAAAAAAGACGTGGAGGAAAAATCCGTCGGGGAAATTCATAAAATACTTGTTGACGCGCTTGATTATGACGAATACAAGTATCAGAAAGACAATAATATAAAAATAACCGAGCCGTATCGCGCGGAGGGCATAAACAAGGTACTTTATCAATGCCCGAATTGCAAAACCGAGTACGAGATGACAAGTTCGGGCGCAACCTTAAAATGCAATCATTGCGGCAAGGAATGGACTCTGCTTGAAAACGGCGAGATGAGCGCAAACGACGGCAATACCGAATTTCCTCACATACCAGACTGGTTTGAGTGGGAAAGAGCAAACGTGCGCAAAGAAGCAGAGGACGGCACCTATTACTTTGAGGACACCGTCGACGTTTATTCAATGCCGAACACAAACCACTTTATACCGCTCGGCGAGGCTACGCTTAAACATTCCTATAAGGACGGCTTTACGATAGAGGGACACTATAATGGCGAGGACTATAAAATCTCCCGTCCCGTAATAGGTATGAACGGAGTCCACATAGAGTACGACTATTGCTATATAAGACCGGACCAGTGCATACAAATATCGACAACGGATGACACTTTTATCTGCTATCCGCACAAAAAGGACGTCGTAACAAAGCTATCCTTTGCAACCGAGGAGCTTTACAGACTGAAAATGCTCGAAAAGGAACAAAGGCAAAACAAAACTAGAGAAAACCGAGAGGAAAAATAAAAATATCGACACATACAGGGCTGTTTTGCCGAATGCAAAACAGCTCTGCTTTTGTTTTTGCCCATAATAAAAAGAGCAAACATAGGTTGACTCGCTTTGAATTATATGGTACAATATGCAAAGAGAGAAGTCATATACCCTTATCACACGACATATGTTCGAATTTGCAAAGGAGATGATAAAGTGGCAAATAAAGAAAAAACAAAAGAGAACCCAAAAGAGAAAAAGTTCTCGTTTGCAAAGGTTATGAGCAATACCGCTTTTGCCCTGAAGGTTTGTTTTAAGTACAATACCGTCGGTTCTATAATACAAGTTATTGTACAGACCGTGAGTTGCCTTCTGGCATTTATTACGAATACGTATCTCTTAAAATACATAATCGACTCTTATGCAGGCGGTTTAGGCTTTGAAGCGGTTGCAAAAACCGTAATTATTCTGATAGTCGTACCGACTTCCATTAATATGGTCTTGAACTTTTTACTTGAATTTGTATGGAGCGTGGGAGCTTACAGGTTGATTCGGAAAATAGACGAAGGACTTTACAAAAAAAACATCTCGGCAGACCTTGCCCGCTTTGAAGACCCCGAGTTTTACGATAAATACGAAAAGGCTTCTTCGGATATGACCATGTATATATTCAGGTCTTTTTATAGAGTAGTTTACCTTTTCAGTAGTGTTTTGAATACGATCCTTTACGGCGGATTGCTGTTTACTATGGACCCTGTGTTTATTATTTTCGCCCTGATACCTCTTGTAGGTTCTTTTTTCAAAAAGAAAAGCAACGTTTTGTGGCATAAGCACACAACGGAAGACAAGATAGTGCACAGAAGATGCCAATACGTGCAAAGGGTATTTTATTCAAACGAATACGCCAAGGAAATGCGGCTTACAAATGCGAAAAATTTTATGCTTAATAAGTACGACGAGGCATCTGACGGAAGGCGTGAAATAGTAAAAAAATACGGCAAAAAGGAAATGCTGCTTGATATTCTGGGCAGCAAAATTTCAGATATAATAGCAAATCCGCTTGCCATAGCCTACGCAGTTTTCAGAACTATTGTGACAGGCACTCTCGGAATGGGAGATTGCGTCGTCGTAATAAATTCGGTTTCGCAGCTCTCAAATTCCTTTATAGGCTTTGCAAACCATTACTACGAGATGCACGGGAACGCTCTGTTTATCGAGGATTACCGCGAGTTTATGAGATACGAGCCTAAAATAGTTGACAAGCCCGACGCAACCGAGGCAAAGTGCGGTACGCTGAAACTTGAAAACGTGTCATTTAAGTATTTCGGCAGTGAAGACTACGCTCTTAAAAACATCAATATCGAGGTTAAGAAAAATGAGAAAATCGCTCTTGTCGGGCATAACGGAGCAGGCAAAAGCACCCTTGTAAAGCTACTTTTGCGCCTCTATGATCCCACAGAGGGAAATATAAGCCTTAACGGCGAGAATATACGGGATATAAAAGTAAAGAGTTATCGAGATATGTTCGGCGTCGTTTTTCAGGATTTTAAGATAATGGCTCTTCCCGTTATTGAAAACGTCCTTATGCGCCCGCGCCGCCCGGGCGATACGGAAAAGGTGGAGGAAGCTCTTAAATTAAGCGGAGTTTACGATAGAATAATGGAGCTTCCGAACGGTATGGAAACCGTTCTTACCAAGGAGTTCAGCGAAGACGGGGCGGTGCTCTCCGTCGGAGAGGGACAAAAAATTGCCATAGCGCACGCATTTGTAAAGGACGCCCCTTATATTATTCTTGACGAGCCCACAAGCGCTCTTGATCCCGTGGCGGAGAGCGAGATGTATAACAATATGATGGAGATAGGCAAGGACAAGGGTATGATATTTATTTCGCACCGCCTCTCAAGTGCCGTCGCCGCAGACAGAATTTATATGCTTGAAAACGGAGAGATAATAGAGAGCGGAACTCACGCCGAGCTTATGGCGCAAAACGGCAAATATGCCGATATGTTCAGAAAGCAAGCCCAGAACTACGTTGAAGCAGAGAGTGAGGTGAGCGTATGAAAAATCGGAAAAAAGAAAAGGTGCCGTTTTCAAGAGCGTTTAAGAACAATCTGTATCTTATAAAAACCGCTTATCGTAGCGATAAAGTAATGGTTATTATGCGTCTTGTAATGGGATTTTTTACGGGACTTAATCACGGATTGTCTTTGTTCTTTGTAAATGAAATATTAAACGCTCTGGACAGGGGCGAGGGAATATCACGCATATTTATCTTAATAGGACTTATGTGCGCCTATACACTTGCGTACGAACTGTTTTTTGCCTGGTATTATAAGCTTGTAAATCCCTTGCACAAGCTCAACTTTATAAAAATCATACACAAGCAGTTTTTCATCAAGGCAAGCAAGCTCGACCTTGAATGCTATGACACTCCCGAGTTTTATAACGATTTTGTCTATTCGATGCAAAATTGCGATAAAAGTATCGTTAATACCGTCGATCAGCTGGCTGACCTTATA
The DNA here is from genome assembly GCA_945936265.1 of uncultured Clostridia bacterium. Taxonomy (GTDB): domain Bacteria; phylum Bacillota; class Clostridia; order Oscillospirales; family CAG-272; genus RGIG2000. Next base: position 19,351 of record CAMETB010000003.1, on the reverse strand, counting down.
CGCTCGATAGTGGCATCCGTATCCGTTTTTGCGGTTTTGATAAACGTTGACGTTATCATCGCCTTCGTCATTCTTGCTTTTGCAATAGTCAATATGTTAATATCGATTGTAATAAACGGAATTTACTACAAATATGATATAGAGATGAACGAACTCTGGCGCAAGGATTGGTATATAAGAAGATTTTTCTCTCTTGCCGATTATGCCAAGGAGATAAGGCTTACCGACGTCGGAGAAAATATGCTCTCGGAATATGATAAAAATATAGAGCTTCAACGCAAAGCCGAAAAGAAGATGAGCTTAAAAGCAGGCGCTTTATATTTTTTACTCGGTCTTTCAAATATGGCGTCCAATATTTTTATCCTTCTTTATATGGCGTATCATCTTATGGTTGTGAATACCGTTTTGCTCGGCGGCTTTGCCGTAACCGTTGCTGCGTCGTGGAAGCTTAAAGGATTAGTCGATGATATTCAGGAAAAACTTGTTTCTATGAATAAGGACTCGCTCTATGCCGACAAGGTAAGAAAATTTCTCGAATCCGAGCAAAAAATCAAAAGCGGAGAAAAAATGCTCGATAAATTCGAGAGCCTTGAATTTAAGAACGTATCCTTTGCCTACGGCGATGTAAATGTACTTGAAAATGTAAACTTCAAGGTGGAAAAAGGCGAAAGAATAGCGTTTGTCGGTTATAACGGAGCAGGAAAAACGACGACAACCAAACTTATAATGCGCCTTTATGACGTATCGAGTGGAGAAATTCTCGTAAACGGAGTAAACATAAAGGAATATAATCTTGACAGTTTAAGAGAAAAAATAGGTGCGGTATTTCAGGATTATAAGGTCTTTGCCGCCAGCGTTGCGGAAAATGTTTTGGGCGATATTTATACTCCCGATAAGGAACAAACAGTTCTTAACGCCCTCAAAGACAGTACCTTTGGCGATAAACTCGAAAAACTTCCCGACGGGATAAACACACAGCTCACCCGTGAATTTTACGATACGGGAACAAATCTCTCGGGCGGTGAAAATCAGAAGATAGCAATAGCGCGCGTATTTGCGCATAATAACGAGCTTATTATAATGGATGAGCCGTCAAGCGCTCTCGATCCGATAGCGGAATACAATCTCAATGTCGGAATAGATAAAAACGCAAAGGATAAGACGGTAGTTTTCATAGCCCACCGCCTCTCAACCACAAGGCACGCAAACAGAATTTATATGTTTGAAAAGGGCAGAATAGTTGAACAGGGCTCGCACGATGAGCTTATCCGAAACGGCGGGAAATATGCACATATGTTTACTCTTCAAGCGCAAAAATACCGCACCGAGCCGGCAAATTGTTAATATGCACCGCAAACGGGGGCTGACTTGTTCAGCCCCCTAACTGTTATTTGGCAACATTGTGACAATGAAAACCGTATAAAAACCGTTTTCCGAAGGGTTTTCTTAACGCTTTGTTCAAATCCTTCTTGAATAAAATTACGGAGCAAACCCATCTCATTTGCTAAAGGCAACTTCATTTGCGGCAATGCCGCAACATCATTGGGCGTAAGCCCACATCATTTGTGCGTAGCACAACATCGTTCATTTGTGTCCACACACGGACAACGATGTTCTCACTTTGCTCGAAATGATGTTGCCCTAATGGGCAAACGATGTTGTGCACTACGGACACAAATGAAAAAATCCAAGTCATTCGACTTGGATTTTTTGGCTGGGGAAGAAGGATATTGTTCTCGAATTTTGCAAGGCAAGAAGGCGGCATTTGATATATATGCCTTGCAAAATCCTTCGGTCAGCGCTAAAAACCCTTCCCCGAAGGGTTTTCTTAACGCTTTGTTCAAATCCTTCTTGTGAAGTTTTACCGAATCTAAAACAAAGAAACGGCACCAAGTGCCGTTTCTTTGTTTTGTGTTTGGCAACCGAAATAGATGACATTCCAAAAACGTAGATTTTATAAGGGTTTTAAGGTTTTTTGAGATTTTTTAGCCTGATTTTCAAAGTTTTTGGGGTGATGGCGTGATTGCGGCAATTTTTGCTCGCAACCGAAATAGATGACATGATATTTTATAGTGTTTTAGTATTAAAAAATTGCATAAAGATTGACAAGATATTTGTTTTATGATATAATGAAATTGCCAAACAAATCGAATATTGCAAAGTAGGTATAATTTTCTTTTTGGGAAAGTATTCCCTTTTTTGTTACGTAAAAGTTTGAATTTGATAAAATGCAAATTCCGGCTTTTGCGTGAGGTTATACCCATTTTGCAATTGATTAGTTTGGCGACTATCGGGGCTTGCGTTTTTGTGCGCTTGCTTCGGTAGGCGCAATTTTTATTATATTTATTTTAGGAGATCATGATTATGTATGACAACATTGGAGGAAAGATCAAAGGTTTAGCAAAAGCAAGTTTTATCGTTGGAGCTATTGCAGCTGTAATAACAGGAATCGTACTTTTGGTTGATACAGGGGAATGGTGGTGTGCTTTAATTCTGTTCTGCGGTCCTATTGTGGCGTGGGTGTCTTCATGGTTGCTTTACGGTTTTGGTGAAATTATTGACAAGCTATGTGACATAGAACATAACACAGGAATGATAATGAAACCATCAGAATTAAAGAAAGCACGTAATCATCACGAGTCAGAAACAAAAAAAGCAGAAGCAGCCAAGCAGGAATTAAAAAAGCAAGAAGAAAGTATAGCCGAAGAAGAAAACCCTGTAATTATTGAATGCCCCGGATGTGGAGAAGAATTGTTTTTCGATAAGGATTTATCACATGCAGAATGTCCATATTGTGGACGTAGTATAAAAATCAAATAATTAAACAAGGGCGAAAATCTGTAATTCATCCCAGATTTTCGCCCTCATTTATTTTTCTTCTTATGTTATCAATCCACTTATAATAGTCCTCTAACAGCTTTTTATCCTTTTCAAAATCAAGCATTGCTATCTGTTTCTCGTTGATCTCATACGCCTTTTGAATAATATCGTAAGCGTATTGCTCGTCCTCGGTTTGAGGTGGATTTCTGAGAAAGGATAGTTTGCATTTGAGTAGGGTTAATTTTACTTGATAGTAGGGTAATAAATTTGGTTTTGACATTTCCGCGCTCCTTTCGAGTGGTAAATACCATTATAGCGAAAGGAAGGGGAAAGCCCAGAAAAGTTTTTGAAAATTATTTGTTATCTTGGTTTGATTTTGCTGTTCTGCAAGAGGAAACAAGCATTACACGGATTGTCGCACACTTGTCTGACAATATTTTGTACTGCTGGTCATCAATATAATTTGTTCTATGTAAAAGTTCAAGCCAATAGCCTGTTTCACTCGCTTCTTTGAGAGCAATTTCAAGCTTCGATATAAAATCCTTTTTGCCTTGTGCATACTGTGCTTCATGGATATTTGCGCCGATAGATGTACCACTTCTGCCGATTTGGTTGGAGATTACAGTTTCGTGATTGGATTTCAAATATTTGACAAGGTTTATAATGTCAACGGAAAAATCCATTGATAATTCTCGCAATTTGGATTCTGCCATAATCGCACCTCACTTTCAACCATTATTATATCATAAAATTGATTGTTTGTAAACAGTGATATATCGGCTTCGCCGAAGTGATGTTATTCGCTACGCTCATAGTGATGTATTCTTCCTCCGTCGCAAAGTGATGTGATGTGTTCTGCATCCTCACGCTCGAAGCGCACATCACTTGCGAAGCAAACATCACGCTCGAAGGGCACATCACGTTCCGCGTAAGCGGAACACATCGTTGAAAAAAGACCAACTCACAAGTGAGTTGGTCTTTTTTCTGGCTGGGGAAGAAGGATTTGAACCCTCACAAACAGAGTCAGAGTCTGTCGTGCTGCCATTACACAATTCCCCAATAAATTGATTGCCTACATATTGTAGCACAAGCATTTTCGTTTGTCAACTATTATTTTTAAAATTTTTTATTTTTCCGGTTCATATTATGTAACGAGGTGCGAAGCAAGTGTTGAAAAAAGTCCGCGTCTGTGATAAAATGGACTTAATAAAACATACGGAGAAGATTATGAAGTATTTTGGTGTGGCAATTTCGGTTCTTGCATTTTGCCTGATTTTCGTTTTTGCGGTTTTATACGCTATATATCGTGCTGCCTTTTCGGTACCACGCAAAAAAACGCTTGACCCTTACGATTTCCCGAAAAGCGAAAAATATAAAAAGTACGGGAAACAAATGAAAAATCTTGTTGACGGCGTTATCGGTATTCCATACGAGGAAATTTACATAACCTCGCGCACAGGTCTCAAATTATACGGAAGGTATTACGAAACAAAAAAAGGTGCGCCATTACAGATACTGTTCCACGGCTACAGAAGCAATGCCATACGCGATTTTTGCGGAGGATTGCAGCTTGCTCTTAAGTCTGGGTGCAACGCATTACTCATAGACGAGCGTGCACACGGAAAAAGCGAGGGGAAGTGTCTGAGTTTTGGTATTTTTGAACGGTCTGATTGCCTCGATTGGATAGATTATTCAGTGAAACATTTTGGAAAGGATATTAAAATTATTCTCGTCGGCATATCAATGGGTGCGGCGACCGTGCTTATGACAACGGAATTTTCTCTCCCTGCAAATGTAGTTGGGGTAATAGCTGACTGCTCATACTCATCGCCGGAGGGCATAATACGCAAAGTTATCAACGATATGCACCTTCCCGAAAAAATCGTTTATCCTCTTATAAGACTAAGCGGAAAAATCTTCGGAGGATTTGATATAGAGAGCGCAAGCCCCGAGGAAGCGTTACATAATTCCAAAGTACCGGTTCTTTTTATCCACGGTGACGACGACGGATTTGTCCCATACGATATGAGCGTATCAAACTATAACGCCTGCGCATCGGAAAAATATTTTCTTACGGTTCACAACGCAGAGCACGGCGTTTCTTATCTTGAAGATACGGAATCATACACAAAAGAAGTATACAATTTTGTCAAAAAAGTTGCCGGAGTGTCTGTAAATACTTAAAATTAAAGTGGATTGTCACAAAAATGCGGCAATCCACTTTAATTTTATTTTGCTTTCATTATATCACGAATTTCTGCAAGGAGTTCTTCTTGTTTAAGAATACTTGCATCAAGTTTTGCCTGCTTTTCGGCAAGAGCGTCTGCCGCATCCTGTGCTGCCTTTTCGGCTGCCGCTTTTTCCTGTGCTGCTTTTTCTTCTTCCTCTTTGGCTTTTGCTGCTTCTTTTGCAATCTTATCAGCTTCAAGTGCTTCTTTTGCCTTCATAAGAATACGCAAAACAGTGAAAATGCAGAAAGCAGTAATCAAAAAGTCAATGATTGTCTGGAACCATGTTCCCCAGAGAATAGCAACTTCTTTTACTACAACATTGCCAGCCGCGTCTATCTCTGCGGGGGTGATAACAGTTTTTAGCGAGTCGAGGTCTCCGCTTCTCATAAAAATTCCGATAAACGGGTTGATTATGTAATTGACAAGACCGTTGATTATCTTGCTGAACGATCCGCCGATAACAACGCCGACTGCCATATCAACCACATTACCTCTTGTGATGAACTTTTTGAAATCAGCCCAAAACGTGCTTTTTTTCTTTTCAGACATTTTTATTCTCCTTTCATATAATATATCTGATGGTAATACTATCACAAAAAAGATGATAAATCAATATTTTTTGACAAAATACTTTACACATTTTAATATTTATGATAAAATAATAAAAAATATATTTGGAGGAGACAAACATGAAAACATTAGGCAACATTCTTTGGATCATTTTTACGGGATTCTGGAGCGCAATTTCCTATATTCTTGCGGGAATAATTTTCTGCATAACGATTATAGGAATTCCCTTTGGCAAACAGTGCTTCAAACTTGCAAAACTTGTTTTCACCCCGTTCGGGAAAAATGTATCCACAAACTTCTCATCCCACCCGATAGCAAATATTATCTGGATAATCTTCTTCGGCTGGGAAATGGCGCTCGGATTTATATTCATGGGAATTATCTGGTGCATAACTATTCTGGGTATCCCCTTTGGCAAGCAATGCTTCAAGCTTGCACAGCTCAGCTTTGTTCCTTTCGGCGCAAAAGTCTGAAATCCTTACAAAATCAAAAAGCGGCGCAGACGCGCCGCTTTTATCGTTGATTTTAGCACATTTTCGGTTAAAAGTCAAACACATTCAGTATGCGTAGCTCACTCCGTTCGGATGAAATCTTCAGCCTGCGGCTACAGATGAAATTAAATCCGCCTCTTATATCCCGACGAAGTCGGATTTCATCACAAAGTGATTTCATCTCACGCAAGTGAGATTTATTCCGCTATCGGCGGATTTAGTTGAAAAAGGCACGCTTGTGGGGGTTCCTGTTAGGGATTATAAGAAAACAAAAAATATTTTAATGGGAACACCTGCAAGTGGATCAGCAAAGAGAGTTCGGTAAAATTCCGAACTCTTTTTGCGTTATAGAATGTGAAGAGCAATTACCATGATCCACTTGTATAGTATTGTATAGTATTCTGTATTTTCTATTGACAAATGGATAAATTCATGATATACTAATACAAAAACACAGAAAAAGCAAATTGCATGGTTGTGTCCGCTACGTCGGTTGAATTGTGTCAAAAAACAGGTTGACATTCTTCAGTAAAATACTTCAATGCAGTTTCAAAGAAGTAACGACGGTTGCGGATTTGTCCTGAACAAAAGAGTGCAAGAGGAGAGTTCTAACAGAGCAACTGTTAGAACTCTTTTTGTTTAAAGATAAAAATGTAAGGTTGTGCTTGACAAAATTCAAGGCTTACCTTGGTTGTTTTTACGCAGGCTATGCTTTACAATGTGAGCATAGGGGGTGAAACTATGAAGCTTTCAGACAAAATAAGAATTATTAGAAAAGCTCGCGGATTTTCTCAAGAAACATTAGGAGAAAAACTATCCCGAACAAGTCAGTACGGAATCAGCCGTCAATCTATATCAGATTGGGAGAACGGAAAAACAGAGCCAAAACTTGAAAATATCAGGGATTTAGCCGATGTGTTGCAAGTATCTTTCGATGCATTACTTGACGAGTCAGTCGATCTCAATGATTTTGCTGTATTGACTCGTGTGCTTCAAAACTCACAAATTTCAGAAAAAACGAAAGTTGACAGTAGTTTTCGGTATGTTCTTTACGCAAATGACTTATCAGTTCGGTCTTTTATCTGCTGTATTATTTTCGCCTGTTTAATTATATTAGCGGGGCTTTGTTTTGGGTTGGGATTAGGACTTGAAATCGGAGTATTCAATATTATTGCAATAATATGCGCCGCAATTTCGTTAAGCATTTTACCAAGTGGAATAATTGAAATAACTCGTGCATTACGCGGCAAAGTTTGTTGTTATATGGGAGAACTAAATCAATCTCATTTAATATTAAAAACATTTCAGACGGCAGAAAATACACTTGTTATTCCGATTGAGAAAATAACAAAAATGGAACTTGGAAAAAAGCAAAGAAAAAGACATGGTGAAGTAGTTATATCAATAGACGGGCGTAAGCATCCTGTTACATTATTGGACGTTATGAATCCAAAGGAAGTGATACAGGCTTACGAACGAGTATCTTCCTATAAAGAAGATACTGACTGTATTAAATTTTTTTAAGTGAGGTGCTCAATATGGATGAATCATGGTTACAAAACATAATAACGTCAGAAGAAGAAAAAAATAAATTGAAAGACTGGATTAAATATAATGGCTTAGATAGGTTTCAAAGAATATATAAAATTGCTTGTGGTGAAGATACCAATGTCATTACATATTATCAAATGACAGAATGTGTAAAATACGATGCCCGTATATCTCAGTGGATTTTTAAAACAGTGCGTATCATAGAGGGGCATATGCGGGCGATGCTATTAAACAATACACAGTGTTATGATAGGTTGTTATCTGTCGGAGAAGTGAAAGAGAAACTTTTGCGAATACTTTCGCCGAATTACGCGGACAATGATGTAGGTATCATGTGGAAACAACTTATTAATAAATTAAAGAGAAAAAAGGTGAAGTATTTTACAATTGCAGAAATTCTTGATACATGTTCTTTTTCTGAACTTAGTAGATTTCATTCTTCAATTACTGATAGTGAGATGTATGAGGGATGTATATTTAAAGGGAGAGTCACCAAGGTGAGAGATTTAGGACTCATCAATCTTTTGAGAAATGCAATTTCTCATAATCAAATTGTAATAAATTCATCATTGGATTATAAGGACGAAGAATTTACACTGAAACAACAAATAGAAATTTTATTGTCATACATTGAAGATAAAGATATGTATATACGCCGTATAAAAGAACTCAACGGATATGCGACGTATCAGCGTGATGGAAAAACCATGAGAATTCCGGAGCATTACAGGATAATAATTGAGAAACAATGAAAACTATAATATTTGACCTTTTTGACACCTTGCTTGATAAGGTGTGGTTTGATTATAATAAAGGGCTTACATATCTTGCTGATACATATTTCGATAACAAGCGGGAAAAATTAAAACTATTTGCAGATGAATACAGAGAACGCTTCATGCTTAAACGCAATGAAACGCAGATAGAAACAAGTTTTATTAAGCAGCTTGAGTTTTATGAAAGAAAGTTTGAAAAAGCACTTTCAAAACCTTATGACGAAATTGAATGGGAATTTTTTTCTGTTTGTCGTGAAGAAACCGTTGCGGTTGGAGCAATAGACCTTCTCGATTATCTCCATGAGCGCGGGTACACGCTTGCCGTACTAAGCAATAGTATCTTTTCTTCTGCTACGCTAAAAAGATATTTGGATAAATTCGGTTTGTTGCATTATTTTGGAAAAGTCGTTTCAAGTGCGGATATTACTTATCGTAAACCCTCCTCCCAAGCATTTGAGGCGGTATTGCAGGCGATAGGCGCATCACCTTCACCCGAAATATACTTTATAGGGAACAAGATAGACAAGGACGCCATGGGTGCATTAAGCGCAGGGCTTTCTCCTATCCTGATTTCAAAAGAGCCTATTGTAGCGCCATGCGTTATTTTGCCAAACCTTACGGCGGTGAAAGAATGCCTCGAAAGAAGTTATCTGTATGTAAATAATATAGCAGACAGGGAATCGTTGGTTGACGGTCCCGGACTGCGTACCGTGGTGTTCTTTCAGGGATGTAAAAAAGCCTGCAAGGACTGCCATAACCCAATGACGTGGTCACTTTCAACAGGAACGCGATACTCCGTAAATGAACTCGCCGAAATTTTAAAGGCAAAAGCTAAAAACAAAAAAATCACTTTTTCAGGCGGTGAACCGCTTCTTCAATCCAAGGCAATAATTGAGCTTGCTAAACAAATTAAAGGATATGACCTTTGTATGTACACGGGGATGAATGAGGAAGATGTCCCAACCGAACTGAAAGATATGCTCCATTATTTGAAAGTCGGATATTTTCAAAGAGAAAACTTAACTACGGTGAAACCGTACGTAGGATCAACCAACCAATCGTTCATAGATTTAAGGAGAACATATGAAACAATTGACAAACGATAACGCAGCTAATCGCTCAAGTTTTGTGGGAAGCGTTTATAACGTCGGCGAAAGAGCTGTAAAAAGCGAGATTCTTGCTTCTTTACCAAACGAATGGTCTCGTTTGCATCTTGATGGGTATATTCATATTCACGACCTCGATGCTTATGGAAAAACATACAACTGCTTAACATTCAACGTTCTCTCAAGATTTCCTTATGAATTGTTTAGAGGGCTTTCGGATAATGCAAAGATTATCCGTCTGTTTGGATATTTCAAAACCATGTTTGCGGACATGGGAAACGAACAATCGGGAGGAATGGCGTTTGCAAATTTCGATAACGAACTTGAAGAAATCCTGCAAGTGTTGGAGGTAGCAGATAGCGAAATTACCCGAGAATTGATAGCTTCTTGCATAGGAGATTTTATTTTATGGTGCAATAATACGCACACTCGAATGGGGCAAACAAGCTACTATGTAACCTTGAACATTGGTCTCGCTCGTAACGAGAGGGCAAGGTTTATTGCCGGTTCGGTTATAGATGAGTTTGAAAAATGCGGCGAAACGGTTTACAAGCCGAATATTGTTTTTAAAGTCAGCGCAGGCGTCAACAGAAACGAAGGAGATAGGAACTTCGACCTTTATCAAAAGGCGTTGCTTTGCACAGCAAAGAAAATGATTCCTACGTATTTACTCTGCGATTGTGAATCAGACAAGAATACTCCTGCAGAAAAACTTTCCGTTATGGGGTGCAGAACAAGAGTAGTAGACGATATATTCGGCTATGTAGGTGCTATAGGAAGAGGCAATATAGCTAATATCAGCATAAATCTCCCTCGCCTTGCTCTTGAGATTGACAATGCCTATGGCGGAAAAGAAGTCGCAGAAAAAGTGCTGCATTTCAAGCAGAGGTGGTTGCAAATTGCAAAAATAACAACACAAATATTGCTCGATAGATACTACAAAACCACAAGAATCAACGCTGAAGAATTTCCGGCAAATCTTGCCCGGCAATTATGGTGTGTACCATTTGAAAAACCAGCCGAAGTATTTAAGCACGGGACTCTCTCCATAGGATTTATAGGCCTTTCCGAAGCGGTTGAGGTGCTGACAGGTTCTCGCTTTTACGCATCGGAAGATGCGTATGAAGTCGCTCTTGACTTTGTAAAATTTATGCGTGAATATTGCGATGGTCAGAGAGATAAAACGAACATAAACTTTTCGCTTTTAGCAACAAGCGGTGAACTAATAAGCGGAAGATTTATTGAAATTGATAAGACTATATTCAAACCTAAATTCGACATTTTCTCCAAAGGATTTTATACAAATTCATTCCACATAAACGTCGACAGCGGAATATCCGCAAGAGAGAAACTACAAAAAGAAGGAGTTTTCCACCTTTACTGCAACGGCGGTTCTATTTCTTATATTGAACTTGGAGAAGCACCCATAGGTAATGATGAAGGGTTAAGAGAACTTGTGGAAGAGGGAACAAAATCAGGAGTGAGATACCTTGGAATTAACTTTCCAAAGGATATATGCAAAGCCTGTGGCGCTTCGGGCGTATTTGATATATGCCCCGTCTGCAAATCAAAAGACGTGACAAGAATACGCAGAGTAAGCGGCTATCTGGAAATTCTTGATGGTTTCACGAGCGGAAAGAAACACGAAGTAGAAACAAGAACCACTAATTAGGAGGCAAACTATGCATATAGCAATTGAAGGATTTGACGGGGTTGGCAAAAGTACGGCGGCGAAAAAACTTGCGGAAAAACTCGGTTTTTTATTAGTTGAAAAACCTTTGCACTTTCTCTTTGATGAGGAAGGAGATAAGCAATATATTCGTATTCGCAATACAGTAAACCAAAGTAAAAACAAGCAATTTACAGGGTGGTTTTATGGACTTGGAAATATTTACTTATATGAAAAATTTGGGGGACAAAATATAATTACCGACAGACATATCCTCTCAAATTACTGTTGGAGCGGTACATCCGAAACGGATTATATTTTCGATGCTATTTTCAAGACGACAGGTTCTCCCGATTTTACTTTTCTTATTTACGCAGACCCTGAAGTTATTGAAAAGCGTATGAGAAAAAGAAACCCGAATGACTCGGATTTACGAAAGGTTCAGTATATCAAAACGGCTTATGAAAAAATGCGGAGCGTTGTTGAACGTTACGAGATGCCCAGCATGGTAATTGATACTACAAACCTTGACGAAGAAATGGTGGTAGAGTTTATGATGAGCGAACTAAAGAAGAGAGGTATTATCAATGGCTGAAAAGACAAAAGACACTCTGTTCATTGATATGAAATATGTGATTTTATATCGTAAACTCGGATACGATGAAATAGCGCCCGACGTGTTTGTTTACCATTATTCCGATACTACGCTGACAATTTATTCTGAAGAACAGAGATTTGAATATCTCGGAAACAGCTATCCTTTGCTTGCATATAAAGATTTCACCATACTTGAATGTGTTGACAGGCTACTGAAAAAGGGATATTCCGCCAAAGTAATAGTACTGAATGATTCCGACTATGATTTAGCAATCAGGAAACCCAACGGCGAACTGTATATGGGTATTTTTACAGAAGGTTGGGGTAAGAATTATGAATCCCTTCTTACTGAATACAAACGGAAGTCAAGATCCAACGAATGTCTGTATACATCCCAACTTTCAGGAGGGTTGATAGATTTTAAATCAAAGCTCTACATAGGCACGGAAATATATACGGCAGGAGTGTTTGAAAAGACGGCGCCGATATATTCTGATGATTACTATAATCCTACGGATATGGGAGAATTCCCGTCGGAATTTATAGTGAAATTCGGCGAACTTCTCAAATATACAGGAAGTGAAAAGACGGTTATCGTTCCGAAAGGTATTACGAGAATAGGTACAGGCGCATTTTGGTCTAACCTTGCCATTGAGAGGGTTGTGTTGCCCGAGGGTGTGGACTGCATCTGCGGAGACGCTTTCGTCTACTGTGAAAATTTGAAGCACATCAACATTCCAAGCAGTGTATCAGAAATGGGTGACGATCCCTTCGCAGGTTGTCTGAATATTAAAATCGACAACCAAAGCGTCCATTTCGTTAATGAAAACGGAATTTTATTTGACGCTGCAAAAAAGTTCTTAATTCATTATACGGCAGGTAGAAAAGATACGGAATATACCATTCCTGAAAGCGTGACTTGGATAGGTAAACACAGCTTTTATAAGTGCAAGAACTTGCAAATTGTGAGAATTACCAAGAACGTAAGGTTTATGGGAAACAATGCTTTTTCTGACTGTCGTAACATTCGCCTTATCAACGATAGCCTGTATTTTCAATATGTGAATGGCGTTCTCTACGACAAGAATGCAACAACCTGTATGCATTATTCCATGGGGTCGGGCGTAAAAGTAGTCGAACTTCTCGACACCGTCAGAACCATTGGCCGAAACTGTTTTTGGAATTGCGATATGATTGAAAAAATTATTATCCCGAAATCGGTTCGCCAAATCGGATATAATCCCTTTGCAAACTGTAAAAACGTCGTTATCGAAAACCACAGTCCGTATTATCAAGTTGTGGATGGTATACTTTACGATGCTACTGTCAGCGAAATCGTATATTGCCCGCCTACTGCGGCAAAAGGAAAAACCGTGGTAATTCCCAAAACTGTTGTAAATATCGGCAGAAGTGCGTTTACCGGATGTGAAACCTTAACGGATATCATTCTTCCGAACGGACTCAAATTTATAAGCAGAAGTTCTTTCAGTGGATGTACGGCGCTTAAAACAATTCGCATTCCGGACAGTGTGGAAGATATAGCAGATTGGTGTTTCAACGGGTGTACCTCTCTTGAAACAATATATCTGCCTAAACACATAAGGCTTTTGCAAAACACCTTAAAAGGATGTCCTGCCAAGGTAATACGAATATGAAAAAGAAAATTATACAAATCGGTGGCAATTTGCGACTGAATGGTATATCCTCGTTCATCATGACTTTGTATCGCAATTTGCAAGACGATTATCAATTCATTTTCATAAATACAGCTCAAGGAAAAGATTATTACCGCAAAGAAATCGAAACAATGGGCGGTAAGGTTTACGATGTTGTTGTGAAAGGTAAAGGTCTTATAAGAGCTTTGCGACAAGCAAAAAAAATCAGGGAGATAATCCGCAAAGAAAAGCCGATTGCCGTTCATTCTCACTATTACTCCAACAACGGGATGTATTTGAAGCAAGCCTACCTTGAAGGCGTTCCCGTGCGAATATCTCATTGTCATCAATCAAACCCAAACGGTTTGACGTTCGGCAAAAGGGTTGCAAAATATTTGTCGGCAAAAATGGTCGGCAAATATGCTACTCACGCTTTTGCGTGTTCGGATGCGGCAAGAAATTTCCTGTATGGCAATGGTGGCGAGGTGTGCTACAATGCCGTAGATTATCAAAGATTTAAACCTGCAAATGAAAATATTTATGATAAATACGGGTTAGACAAGGATAAGCGATATTTCTTGTTTGTGGGGAGATTTACCAAGCAGAAAAATGTCGGCTTCCTTCTTTCGCTTTGTGAAGCAATGAAAAAGAATGAAAGCGTCCGATTTATGCTTGTGGGATATGGACGGCAAAAAGAGAGTATTGAAAGAGCGATTGCCGAAAAATGCTTGAATAACGTAACCATTCTTCCTCCCGACAGTAACGTGCCTGAATTGCTTTCCGTATCGTCGGTATTTTTGTTGCCATCTCTTTACGAGGGACTTCCCATCACTCTCATTGAGGCGCAGGCTGTAGGCGTTCGTTGCCTTGTCTCTGACATTGTAACCAAGGAAGTTCAGCTTGGGTTGATAGAGTATTTGCCTCTTACGTTAAACGTGTGGAAAGACAGAATAGAAAAAATTTCCGATGATAAGCCGTTGCTTTCACCTAAAAAGTCGATACTGTTTGATGATAAATATCAAGCGGCATTGTTTGACGGAATTTATTCGGCGATTGATAGTGACGAATGGGTTAAGCGCGGAAAAGAATATTCCATAGGAAGTAAACGGTTTATCCGTAGCAAGGAATTATCCCTTGCATCATTTAAGATGGCTCACTCTCTCGGAAATGTCCGTGGCACGTTCTACTACGCTCTCGCCATTTTTGAGGGAAACGGAACAGATAAAGATAAAGACAGGGCAAACGAACTTGTTACTCCTATTGTATCTTTTGTTGAACAGAAAGCAAACAAAAACATTGCCGAATACGTTGTTATACTGGCAGATATGTATTCGTTCGGGCTTGGGAAGAGTCACAGTTTTGAAAGGGCGTATGACTTGTATCTGAAAGCCGCAGAGCTTGGTAATTTAGAGGCAATGTGCGATTTGGGATATATGTATCTCGTCGGTCAAGGGGTAGAAATTGATAAAGTAAAATCCGCATATTGGTATAAGAAATCCGCAGACCTTGGATACGTTCACTCCATGCGCGACATTGGACAAAGTTATCTTTACGGAGAAGGTGTGGACAAGAACGGCGAACTCGCCGTAAAATATTTCAGCCTTGCTTGCGAGAACAACTATTCTCACGGTACAACAGACCTTGCATATTGCTATCTTAACGGCATAGGCGTTAATAAGGATTTGACCAAAGCAAAAGACTTGTATCTGGTTGCTTTAAGGCAGGATATAGAACGTACAATGAGGGATTTAATAGCCCTTGATATCAGCGTTGATGATCTTTTATTCAATGATAAGTTGGTGCTATTAAATACAACGGATATCAATAACGTATCTTCTCAAAATTTTTATAGCGGTACGGTTTGTGTTTCTAAAAAAATTACAGAAATTGATACTAATTGCTTTTATGCCGAACCTGTAAAAAAGATCTTTGTGGAAAAAGGCAACCCACTCTTCTCTGCTATGGCGGGTGTGCTTTTCAATAAAGCTAAAACAACACTCTTGCGTTTTCCTCCTCAATCACCCGAAACAAGTTATAGCGTACCAAGCGGCGTAACGATCATCGGCAAACACGCATTCCAAAATGCGAGAAATCTGACAGAGATTATTCTCCCTGACACCTTGATAACAATTGAAGATAGTGCATTTGATGACTGCAAAAACTTGAAGAAAATTATTATTCCTAATACAGTAACTTCTATCGGTGCGTGGGCTTTTCACGGTTGCGATAAAATCAAAATAATTACGATGTCAGCGAATATCAAAAGTATAGGGCTTTATGCGTTTGGCTCGTGTGAATCACTTGAAACGATTGAAGTTGACAAGAATAATGAAGACTTCTGTTCACACGAAGGTAATCTATACACAAAAGATATGCGGGTTCTTTTACAATACGCTATTGCCAAAAAGGACGATACCTTTACCCTCCCGATACAAACGGAAAAAATTTCTTTCCGAGCTGTATCGGACGCATATCACCTGAAAAAAGTAGACCTGCAAAACGTTCAGTTTGTAGAGGACAAGGCATTTTATTATGCAACGTCACTTCAACATATAGTCTATTGTGAGAAGGTTGAGTTTGGAGAGAATGTGTTTGGTTTTACTTCAGAAAATTTAATAAAAGAGGTCAGAAAATGATTTATCTTGCTTCGGATATTCACGGTCACATAAGACTCGAATGGCTGAAAACGCAATTAAACAAACTACCTTTAACCGACTCCGAGTATTTAATTATACTTGGTGACGCCGGTATGATCTGGAGCAGGACCGAACACCTCGAGGTGCGAGCATACTATGATAGTCTACCTTGCAAAACCTTATTTTTGGATGGCAATCACGAAAACTTCGATTTGATTTATGAGTATCCGATAAAAGATTTTTGCGGAGGTTCGGTTCACCAAATAAGCGAAAAACTATATCACTTGATGCGTGGGGAGATTTATTCAATAGATGGAAATACTTTCTTTGTATTTGGCGGCGGTTTTTCCGTAAAGAAACTTACAGGCTCGTCCCCCGTCTATGTTTGGGAACAAGAAATGCCGACGGAAAAGGAATATGAAAACGGCATTCGAAATCTTGACAAGGTTGGATCTAAAGTCGACTATGTCTTAACGCATGTAGCACCGACAAACATAGCGGAAAGTATCAGCGTAAAACTTGTGCAGGAAGAAATAATTCTAAATGATTACTTGCAAACTATATCCGAGAAAACAAACTACAAAAAATGGTATTTTGGACACTATCATAAAGATATTCGTACAGGCTCGTTTGTAGGTGTATTTGAATCGGTTTTGAGATTGGGGAAATAAATGGAACAGAAATTTATTGATTATTTCAGACAACTTGATATTCTTGGCGAAGGGCTTAACACGGATTTCTCGGACCTCGCTTTTGCTTATGACTACAATGAAGTACAAGAATTATATTTTGACGAAACGAAAAACAATTTTGTCTTTCTTGCAGGCGAGAGCGGTCTCCGCAAAAAAGATATGCTTGCTCGAATCTGCAAAGATTTGCTTATGCGTGGCGTGGAAAAAGAGGATATATTATATCTCAATTACGAGCTGCCGATTCTGCACAACGAGAATATTCTTCCAATAATATCTGATTTTTATAATGCACGAAAGGAAAGCGAAAACGTCTATCTTGTCATAAATGAAATACAGGAATGCGGGGATTGGTTTGGTCTTACCATCGAATTGAAAAATAACTATCCTAAAATAAAACTTCTTTGCTCGTCATCGACGCCCTCATATATCTTTGAGAAAATCTATGACGAAGGGTGCGAATGGTGCAAAATTGTCGTGCTTTCCCATAAGAATGCCTCGAATATAAAGCATGAGTCTCAAACGTTCGGTATTTTTGAAGAATTTAAGTATAACCAAAAAGGCGACGTTATCGAAATCAAAGGCTTAACCAAGGAAGGAAAGGGAATGGCTCATCATATCGTACCTGCCATGATTAACGGTAAGCCTGTCAGAATCATTGCAAGCGGCGCTTTCCATGACAGAAGCGAAATGCTTTCTATTAACTTGCCGGATACGATAGAAATGATCGGCGACTATGCTTTCTCCAAGTGTTGCAATTTAACGGAAATTAGTCTTCCAAAGGCTCTTACGTATATTGGCGACCACTCTTTCTTGGGAGCAAAAAAACTCGAAAGAATTATAGGTGGGGAGTCTGTTGCTCACGTAGGGAATAGTGCCTTTTATAAAACAAAATGGCTTGAAAATCAAAAGGAATTTGCAATTATAGGAACAACGTTGTATCGCTATAAAGGTGATATCAAGGATGTTATTTTACCCAAAGAAATAACACACATTGCGAGCTACGCTTTTGCAGATACAGATATAGAACAAGTCAAAGTAATGCAAACAGTGTCACTCGGTGAAGGTGTTTTTTATCGTTGCAATAACTTGAATAAAGTAGCGATTGGTATAGACAACATACCGCCGTTTTGTTTCTACGGATGTTCAAAATTAGAATCGGAGTTCACGGTTGAATGTATTGGAAAATTCGGTCTGTATAATTGCTACTCCTTAAAAAAGGTAAGAGCGAACTGTCTTGGTGTGTGTGCTTTAGCTTACGGAAAGAAATTAAAGCAAGTCGTAGGCGTACAAAAACTGGATGACGGTGCGCTATTTTCGTGTAACAGTCTCGAAGAATTAGATCTGAAAAACGTTGACGTGATAGGCCGTTTTGCATTAGCAAAAACAAGACTTGAATGTATTAAATATGCAGGTCAATGTATTGGCGATTTCGCATTTTATCAATCCTCGAATTTGCATTATGTGAATATTCATTATGAAACACAAATCGGTAAAGCAATATTGCTTGGTTGCGAGTCAATATATGCAATGACTATTAGCGGTAAATATAAATTGACATCCTACTTCGGCGGTAAAATGCCAAAGATTACTAAACTTTATATCCACGGTGATATTGCTGACGATTTTTGTAGAAACAATCCTTATCTCCAAGAATTGCAAATTCTTCATGCAGAGAGGTTTGGTGGCTGGAGCTTCTATAATAATTCTGCATTAAAAACGGTGACGTTTACTGAGGTGAAAACCATTGGATGTTGGGCTTTTGCATATTGCGATGGAATAAAGAAAATAACTCTTCCGAAGACGGTCGAATTTATAGGTATGAACGCATTTCGTTATTGTCATAACTTATCCGAAATAATCATACATTCACAAAAGTGTGTATTATTTGGGGCAAATGCATTTTACTCTACGTCAGAAAATAAAATATTTAAAGTAGGGAAAGGTTTAAAAAGACAATACCAAGAAGCGAGAATTTGGCATGAATATCTATCCTCTATTATTGAAAATAACTAAGGCAAAAGGCATCGATTTTCGATGCCTTTTACATTTGATAATTTCTATATTTTTCTTAAAAACCTTGTAAAACCCATCGTCAAATGTCCCCTTTATTATAGAGGGGCATTTTTCTTTTTACAAAATACGAAGTTTTACCGTGAAAGTTTCCAATTATAGTAGAGGGGTATTTTTTAGAAAAGTACGAAGTTTTTACTCTCTGTTGTCCATATATAGTGAAAGGATTTTCTTCTGTAAGAAAAAACTTTCGCGTAAACCATTAAGTTTCCTGCTGGAAGTTTCCAAGAGTAGTAGAGGGGAAATAAATTACCGTGAATTTCTTAAAACATCCCGCCAAAGAGTATGAGAAGTGTCCAATAATAGTAGGAGAATTTTTCGAAAAAGTTTGCTGAAATACCCCCGCAAAGAGCATGGTAAGTTTCCAATTATAGTAGAAGGGTTTTTTGAAAAAGTTCAGTCAGACACCCCACAAACAGGCAAGCAAATGTTCATATATAGTGAACGGAAAAGGAGATAACAGATAATGAGTTACAAACAAGTGTAC
>CAMETB010000002.1 GCA_945936265.1 uncultured Clostridia bacterium | reverse complement strand
CTACGGACATAATCGGGTAAAAGGAGAAAAGCAACTCGGCTATTTTTTGTGCGTTGCCCGAATGTTCAAGCGAGAGGACAAGCGTGAACATAGAAAGCACAAACGGCGCAAGTTGATAAGGCAGACGGCGAAGCGATTTTATAAGGACTGCTCCGCCCTCTTTTTTTACCGCCTTATAAATAAGAGTAAAGACGGCAAGGGAAAGCGCGAGTGCCGAGGTTATTACATACATTTCAAGACCTACGTACGAGCTTATTGCCAGAAGGACTATGCAAAGAGCAAGGTGAACCACTCCTACGGTGACAAGTGTTTTATTAAGGTGCACGTTTGGTGATATATCCCTATCGATTTTTTCCTTAAGCGTCTTTCGGAATATCAAAAACAGAATTAAAAGCGACACTCCACCGGCAAAAACGGTTGGCAAAGCCATAATTTTAAGGTACTCGAAAAAGTCGGCTCCGCACGAGGTGGCAAGATATATATTCGTCGGGTTGCCTATTATCAAAAACATACTCCACGTGTTTGCCGCAAAAAACTCCGCAAAAAGATACGGCAAGGGATTTATTTTCGCATTTTTGGTAAAGCAACAGATAAACGGCGTGAAAGTGAGAATTATTATATCGTTGGAGGTGAACACGGTAAGGAACGCGACAGTAAAATAGAGTTTTAAGAAGAGTCCCGTCTGCCCCGTTTTGCCGTTTGCCAATACCCTGTTTGCAAGGTACTCGAAAAAGCCGAGCTCATCAAGATAAACCGATATAAAGGTAACGGTAAGGAAAAGAACGAGTATCTTTATCGGGTTTATCGCGTCGTCTGATGTAAGTCCCGAGAAAAGAAGGTCTATCGGCAACGCGCCCGAGATTAAAATTGCCAAAGCACCGACAAGGGATACTATCATATAAGTGCCGACAGATATTCTGCCTATTTTAATTTCCGGCTTGAATATGACGGACAAGCAAACCGCCAAAGCGGTTAAGATAAATATTAACAAAGAAGCGTCCATAAGAAAACTCCGCGAATGTTTTTAGCACACGTAGGTATGCCACCAGCCACACAGTTTAGCACAAAAGCGTGAAAAATACAATATATTTGCGTAAAATATTTATATAAGTCAGCAATTTATTTTACAAACAGAGACCGGCACAAAAATTGTACCGGTCAAAATTTTATGCTATCTGTACAACGCAGGCACTCATATCGTCCTTTCGCAAGTTGCGCTCCTTTGCCTCTTTGATTATACGCTCGGGCAAAGCGTCTATGTCGTCACCGTTAAACGAGGTGATAAGAGAAACCAGCCAGTCGCTCTCTTCGGCGCTTGATACAATACCGTCGCTTACCATAACAAGAATGTCTCCGCGCCTTACTTCAAACCCGAGTTGCTCCGCATCTATATTTTTCATAATTCCGATGGGAGCAGTCTTTGAGTGCAATTTGAAAACATTTTCACCCCGTTTTATAAACGATGGCGCCGCACCGCTCTTTACAAACGTGCCTTTGCCCGTTATCAGATCTATTTCCATAAGATCGACGCTTGAGGAACATTCGAGATTTTTTGCTCTTATAAAGTTGTTAAGCATTGAGAGTGCAACCTCTTTTTCGCTTGTGGCGGAAAGTATCTTTTCGAGGAACAACGCGCACATTGACGATGTCATCTGCGCCTCAGTGCCACTGCCCATACCGTCGCATACCAGCATATAATGCTTGTCCGACGCACCGTCAAACGAACTTACCGTGTCGCCGTTTACTTCCTCGTTGTCAGTGACGCTCGACGACCATGACGATTTTATACCGAATTTCTTTTCCGACTCGCAAACGAGGGTTGCGTAACCGTTGTCGTCCTCTATAACGGGTTCTGAAAGTTTTACACCCATAATCTTTTCAATGGCGTCGGTAAATTCTCTTACCGTACACTTTGTTCTCTCCGTGTCAACGCCCGTTGCTATAACCTTTTTCTTTCTGTTTCCGTAAACCTCTATCTTATCGCATATAAATCCGATTTTTGAAGAAGCGCGCGAAACTTTTTCGCTCATGGGCACATCCTCTATACTCTCGTCCTCGACGGAAGAATATACGCATGAGAGCATCTGCGAGACAAGATCATAATCCCTTGCACTTACCTCAAGTTTATTGTTTCTTAAAAAGTCTGTATTTACGGATACATTTCTGCTGTTTATACGCTCGAATATTTTATCTATGTTCGGGCATCTGTGCAGAAATTTTTCGTCTATATCCGTATAGTTGACATTGCCGTTTTCATACACTGCGCCGCCCATTTTCGATATATTATCCTCTGTTGTGTTTATATCCTTCTCCCAGCATATTTTATCCTTCGGGCAGGAAGAACAATATTTTTCACACTCTTCAAGACACATATTTTCAAGACCGGCACGGCTTGGATTTTTAATTTTTTCGGACACTTCTCCGAACATTTCCGAAATATCCTTGAATGACGCCGAAAGGGATGATATTTTGGTTTTTACATCGTCTATTTTTTTCTCCGCCGCAAAAGCCTCCATGCTTTTCGCCTCCGTATCTTTTCTGAGGAAGGCAGGTCTTGGTATCATCTCGAATTTGAGCAATGGATACATAATAAGTGAAGCCCCCAGTATTTCCGGGACCAGATAGACCACCGCCTCATATCCGGACACAAAAATGCCGTATCCGACGCTCAGGATAAATGCGCTCATTATTGCAAGATATGGAGAGGTTGCCCATAAAAATCCCGACACTGTAGCGGCTATTGCATATATCGGAGCAAAAGAAATGTTTTGCACGATACCTAATACAGTACCTACCGCGGCGCCCTTTGCACCCGACATATATCTTGAGATATAAAGCGTCAGAGCATAAGAAAATATTATTGCAATATCTATTCCCTGTATCTCTTTGCCTGACAGAGCATAAACCGCACAAAAAGAAAATGAAGTAAGCGCAAAGAGAAAACTGCGGTTTTTTGTGCCTTCAAGTGCTCCGTTAAAACAATATGTCATTATTCCCGCAAATACCGTAAAGAACAGAAGCACAAAAATGTCGTAATAAAGGTATCCTCCCGAAACTACGCGGTATGCGCCTGCTCCGAGTGCGCATAGTGAGCATATAGCGACACGTACCGAGATATTTTCACAGAACAGAGAGGAAATTATATTATTCTTTTTCTCCTCGCCGAGCATTCTTCTGGCAGGCTTGTCCGCACCAATCCAAAGGCTTCCGATTATTCTTAAACCCATAAGTGCGCCAAAACAGATAAGATATACAGGGTCCCCTTTCATAGTAAAAGCGACCGAAAGAATTGCGCCTGCAAAAGCAAACGGCGTGTATTTGCCGCATGCGGCGACAAGTGCAAGTCCGAATGGATATGTCCCGAAAATAAATTTTATCGGGGTCAGGAAAAATCCCGCCGCGAAAAGAAAACATTCTGTAATTACCATCTTTACCTCGGGCGAAATTTTTATCTTTTTCAACTGTTTTACGCTTGGCGTATTCATATTTTACCTCCGCTTTTCATATAATTACATTCAACAAAATTATATCACGGTAAATTGGTAAAATATGTCACAGTGTGCGCGCCTTTTTTATTTGTTTTTGAGTTTTTCGGTCGATTCCATATGATTTTATCGGAGGCTTGTAAAAAAGTATCGAACAAAGTCGCATAAATCTTTTATCTATTGAATTTTTTTTGCTTTTATGATAATATATACAAAAGAGCAAATTGACAGCTCATCTTAACATCTTTGCCTCACGGGAGGGAAAAATGAACTTAACTACAAAATTGCTGCGTTCTCAGTTAAATGTTTTAAAACCTTTTGTCGAGGGTTGTTCTCTTGAGATGACGAGAAAAGGTCAGGACAAGCTGGGGCAACTTATGGCCTCGACGCAAAAGCACGAGGTCTCATATAACGATTTTACAAACGGCGGTTGTCCTTACTCGCTTATAACCCCAAAGGACGATATAACCGACGGTATTATTCTCTATCTTCACGGCGGAGGCTACACCTGCGGAGATATAACCTATGCAAAAGGATTTGGCACGGTGCTTTCGGCAAGGTGCGGAATAAAGGTCCTTTGCGTTGCGTACCGGCTGGCGCCCGAAGACATTTTTCCTGCCGCCGTAAGCGACGCTCTTTATGCTTATCACTATCTTATTTCATCGGGTTACCGTCCGTCGCAGATAATACTTGCCGGTGAGAGTGCGGGAGGGGGACTTATATATTCTCTCTGCCTTAAACTGAAGGAACTTTCCGAGCCGATGCCTGCGGGGCTTATTGCAATATCGCCCTGGACCGATCTTACCCTTTCGGGAAAATCCTACAAGACAAACAAAAAAGTTGACCCATCGATAGTAAAAGAAACTCTTAAATTTTATGCCGATTGCTATATTTACGGAAAAAATGAGGATTCGGAAAAAAGGAAAACCTATCCGAAAACGCAGAAAGATCCAAAAAAAGACGCAGAAAACAAGAGCAATCCTTTTGCCTCTCCTCTGTTTGCGGATCTTTCCGAAATGCCCCCATCTCTTATTTTTGTCGGAGGCGATGAAATACTGCTTGATGACTCGGTAAAACTTCATGAAAAACTGATATCCTCGGGATCAAGGAGCACTCTTACGGTAACCCCGCATATGTGGCACGCATATGTACTTTACTGCCTTTCCGAAAACGAAGGCGATTTTGAAAAGATAAGAAGATTTATAAAATCCACGGTGCCGCATCAGAAAAAACTGCGCTGGATGAGCCTTGACAATGCGGCAAAGATATATCCTGCGGCAAGGCGCAGAAATTGGAGCAACGTTTTCCGTCTTTCCGCAACGCTTAACGAAGAAATAGATGTACCCGTCTTAAAAGTGGCGCTTGACGTGACGGTAAGGCGTTTTCCCTCTATTGCCGTAAGGCTGAAAGCAGGGGCGTTCTGGTACTATCTTGAGGAGATACCGCACGCACCCGAGATAATGGAGGAAAAAGCATATCCGCTTTCACGAATGTTCTTTGACGACATAAGAAAATGCGCCTTTCGGGTAATAGTTTACGAAAAGCGAATAGCCGTGGAGTTTTTCCACGCCTTAACCGACGGCAACGGCGGATTTGTATTCTTAAAAACTCTGCTTGCCGAGTATCTTTATCAGAAGCACGGGGAAAAGGTGCCTTGCGTCGACGGTATTTTGGACCGCCTTGAAGAGCCGTCCCCGGATGAGATTGAGGACAGTTTCTTAAAATACGAGGGAAAGGTAAAAGCCCCTCGCTCCTCAAAGAGCGCTTTTCGCCTGTCGGGGACGTACGAAGAGGACGGTTTCCGCACTGACACTACCTTTATTCTCGACGCAGAGGAAGTACACAAAAAAGCAAAGGAAAAGGGAATTACGGTCACCGCTTTTATGACTGCCGCTCTTATCCTCGCAACGTCGAGAATACAAAGCGCGCAGATCCATCGTCAGAAAAAGAGAAAACCCGTTAAAGTTTTGGTCCCTGTAAACCTAAGAAAACTTTTTCCCAGCAAAACGCTGCGTAACTTTGCTCTTTATTGCACCCCCGGCATAGATCAGCGCCTCGGAGACTTCACATTTGACGAAATATGCTCAATAGTTTACCACACCATGCAGCTTGAAATAACCCCGAAAAATATGAGCTCGATAATTGCGTCAAACGTCGGCGACGAAAAGTCAGTTTTCGTAAAGCTTATGCCCTTGTTTATAAAGAATTTCGTTATGAAAATGGTATTTAACTCCGTCGGTGAAAAAACGTCGTGCTTCAGTTTCTCAAATCTCGGGGTTATTTCGGTACCGGAAGAGATGGAAAAATATACAGAGCGTTTTGACTTTGTACTCGGCGTTCAATCCTGCGCCCCGTATAACTGCGGACTTATAACATACAGAGGCAAAGCGTATCTTAATATAATAAGAAATATAAAGGAGCCTCTTCTGGAAGCTTCGCTTTACGAGGTGTTAAGAGAGCTTGAAATACAGGTTACCGCAGAGAGCAACACAAGAAAGGAGAAATAATATGTACTGTATAAATTGCGGAGTAAAGCTCTCGGACGGACAAACCGTCTGCCCGATATGTAAAACTCCCGTATATCATCCCGATATAGATATAAAAAACGGAACGCCGACTTATCCTAATATCGACACTCCCCCCGAGGAATACAACAAAAAAGGTATTATGTTCGTAATAACCTTCATATTTCTCATTCCGCTTACGCTTTCTCTCATATGCGACCTTTCAATCAATCACTCGATAGTGTGGGCAGGCTACGTCATAGGCGCTCTTATAATCACCTATGTGAGCGTTGTATTGCCGTTCTGGTTCGTTCATCCGAACCCCGTGATATTTGTGCCCTGCTCCTTTGCCGCCTGCGCCGTATTCCTTGTCTATATCAATTTCCAGACGGGAGGGCATTGGTATCTTTCCTTTGCGTTGCCGATTGTCGCCGTATGTGCTATGATAACTACCGCCGCGGTGACGCTTTTAAGATATATAAAGCGCGGACATCTCTATATTTACGGCTCAGTCTGCATAGCAATAGGGCTTTTTATGGTGCTTGTTGAAATTCTTTCAAATATAACGTTTTCACTGCGCAGCACTCTTGTATGGTCCGCATATCCCTTAATTGCCTTCTTTATCATAGGGATGATGCTTATAATAGTGGCGATAGTAAAGCCATTCCGCGAGTCGCTCCACAAAATGTTCTTTATAAAATAATATATGGGTTGCCGTAAAAATTCCGGCAACCCATAATCTTTAAGGAGATATGAGAATTTAGCAAAAATACACGTTATTCCTGCTTATTTGTAGGTAATGGGCTTGCTCCTGCCGTTTTATTTAAGGTTATTTATATAATTTATCGCTTGTATAGCGGCGACGGTCCCGTCGGACACCGCGGTGGTAAGCTGGCGGATCTCTTTTGTCCGGCAATCGCCCGCCACGAAAATTCCCTCTGCTTTCGTTGTACAATTCTCACCCGAGATCGCATATCCGCCCTTATCAAGAGAAATAAGGTTTTCAAAGGGTGCGTTTTGCGGCTCCTGACCGACGGCTATGAAAATACCGTCTGCCGAAAGTGTTTCCGTTTTACCGCTCACTACGTTTTTTACTTCTATCTCCGAGAGTTTTTTATCGCCTCTTAACGAGGTGACGACACAGTTCATTATAAACGATACGTTCTCCCTCTCTTTTAATATCTTAACAAGGTGCGCTTCTCCCCTGAAAGAGTCACGCCTGTGTATAATACCGACATGCGAGCAACGCTCCGAGAGGAACACGGCGTCCTGAAGGGCGGCATCCCCTCCGCCGACAACAAAAACATCTTTGCCCCTGAAAAATGCTCCGTCGCAAACGGCGCAATACGACACTCCCCTGCCCGTAAATCTCTCCTCGCCGTCAAGCCCGAGGTGGCGGTGGCGCGCGCCCGTTGCTATTATAACGCTTTTACATTCATATCTATGGCTGTCGGTTATGACGGTTTTTATTTTGCCGTCTATTATTTCCGAAACGCTTTCAAAGTTTATTTGCGCACCGAGGAGTTTTGACTGTTCTACGAGATGATCTGCAAGTTCGGCACCGCTTATCTTTTCAAATCCGGGATAATTTTCAACGCAAGGTGAATATGTTATCTGCCCGCCGAAAACCTCTTTTTCAAGCACTAAAACGCTCTTGCCCGCACGCTTTGCATAAATCGATGCGGTAAGCCCCGCAGGCCCTGCGCCGACTACTATTATATCGTACATAAATACACCTCCGCTTATATTATTACCTTCTTTTATTATTCTTAAAA
Source organism: uncultured Clostridia bacterium (assembly GCA_945936265.1). Classification (GTDB taxonomy): domain Bacteria; phylum Bacillota; class Clostridia; order Oscillospirales; family CAG-272; genus RGIG2000. Next base: position 20,599 of record CAMETB010000002.1, on the reverse strand, counting down.
ATATGTACGGCTGTCGCACAATTTCAAGGGTGACAGCCGTATCCGTATCATTTAAGATTTATTTTGATAAAATTCTTCTTACCCTTCTGGGCTATTACATATCCGTCCTTGAAGTCGTCAATGGTAAGCGAGGCTCCGACGTCTGTTATCTTGTTGCCACCTACCGACACTGCGTTTTGCTGTATCATTCTGCGTGCCTCGGATTTTGACGGCATAAAGCCGACTTCGACAAGAAGGTCTATTACAGATATTGTGCCCTCTACCTTTGATTTTTCAATATCCGCTTTGGGCATATGCTCGATATTGTTGCCCGAGCCGAAGAGTGCGTTTACGGACTCTATTACCTTGTCCGCCTCCTCCTTGCCGTGAACGAGTTTCGTTATCTCGTAAGCCATCGTCCTCTTTGCCTTTATTATATCCGTCGAGCAAAGTTCCTTTATTGTGTCCATATCTATCTCGGTAAAGAGCTTTAAGAGCGTTTCTACGTTTTCGTCGTCTATATTGTAGAAATACTGATAGAAGTCAAACGGGGTGGTCTTATCTCTTGCTATCCAGAGAGTTCCCTTTTCCGTCTTGCCCATCTTTTTGCCCTCTTTGGTGAGAAGAAGCGGGCAGGTAAGGCCGAATATATTATTGTCGTTTGACACGTCGTCGTCGCTTATATATTTCATCTTGCGGTTGAGCATCGTGCCGGCAACGATATTTCCCCATTGGTCGCTTCCGCCTATCTGGAGCACGCAGTTTTTCGTGCGGTTAAGATAAACGAAGTCGTATGCCTGCATAAGCATATAGCCCATTTCAAGAAAAGTGAGTCCGCCCTCTTTTATTCTGTTTGCGTAAGCGTCTGCCGAGAGCATTGTGTTGACGTTGAAATGGACGCCTATATCGCGCATAAAATCAATATAGTCGTAAGGACGCATCCACTCGGTGTTACTGTGTATCTCCGCAGGGTTTTCTCCGTCCATTCTTATGAAGCGGGAGGCGAGGTTCTTTACCTCCTGCACGTTTTTCTCAACCTGCTCCTTTGTGAGCATTTTGCGCATATCGCTCTTGCCGCTCGGGTCGCCTATCAAAGCGGTTGCTCCGCCTATTACGAGAATACCCTTGTGTCCCGCTCTTTGCAAATATCTGAACATCATAAGGGCGAAAAAGTGTCCTATGTGCAAGCTATCGGCAGTCGGGTCTATGCCGAGATAAAACGTCATAGGCTTGCCGTTTATTATTTCCTTTACCTTTTCGGTGTTGGTGCATTGATAAATGTATCCTCTTTCGTTAAGGGTATCAAACAAGGTCTTGTTTTCCATAAATAACTCCAAAAAACAACATATTGCGGTACTTTTTGTCCGCTTTTTCAAAAATCAATCATATTTTAGCACAATTAAGCCACACTGTCAACCGCATTTTAGCAAAAACGCACGTTATGCACGTGCGTTTTTTATTAAATAAGCGAATTTTACGTTCAGTCGATAAATTGAAGTGTCTTTTCAGCCATTTCTTTTACCGAAACGGTGGTATAGCCGAACAGGGAGCTTTCAAGCGTATCGTTTATGCGCTCCGTCCATACCGACGGCAGATTTTTGTATCCGAGCAAAACTCCGAGCACGGAGCCTACCGTTGCACCGTTGCAGTCGGTATCAAAGCCCTGAAATACGGCAAGGCAGATTGACTTTGCGTAATCCCCGCCGCCGTAAAGTAATGAGGCTGCCACTATCTCTGCGTTTGATATTGTGTGGCACCAATCGTGAGGGTCGCACTCGTCATAGCGCTTGTGGAAGTCGTCGAAAAATTCATCGGAGCTTACCCCGTTTTCATAATCCGATATTACTCTCAATATAGCCTCGTGAAGCCTTGAATTTTTGGGTATCTCGTCAAGTCCTGCCTTTATGACGTCCTTTACGTTGTCTGATGTAAATGCGGCGGCTATCATCGCCGACGCCCACATCTCACCGTAAATTCCGTTCTTTACGTGGGATATTGCAGCATCTCTGAACGCCATATCGGCGGCAGAGCGCGGGTCACCGGGGTTAATATATCCGAAGAAGTCGCCCCTTATCTGCGCCCCTATCCACTCTCTGTATGCGTTTTTGTATTTTGCGCTCTCGGGCGGCAAAAATCCGTTTACAAAGTTTTTGAATGCGACTCTCTCTGCGGTACAATATGCGTCCTTTATCTGCGTCCCGAGCCATACCCTCATAACGTCCTCGGACGTGAAATTTCTGCCGTAACGCTTTAAGATCTCATAGCCGATTAAGATATAGTTCGTGTCGTCATCGACCGGCATTCTGCCGAAATCTTTCGGGTACAGACGCTCTTTCAGAAAACTTCTTATCGGAACGTCACACTTAAGGTCCTCTTTGTCTATATAGCGTGAGATAGGATAATTGCCGGTCGCCTTAAGCAGCGTGTCAATTTCTTCTTTTGTTCCTCCCTCAATGGGTTTGCCGAGGAAGCAACCGCAGATCCTTCCGTACCAGCCGCCAAGGACTCTGTCACTTATCTCGTCTTTCGGACATTTCGTTTTTTTGCCCGTTCCCTCGCACTCCTTATGTATGGAATCGATATCGTCCGGCTCAACGTATTTATATCCGTCACGAATAGCTGTTTCCTCTGTCAATTCAAACAACACGTCCGCAAACTTTTCTTTTATCTCGCCGTTTTCCATATTCGAGATGGCAAGAAACAAATCCTTGTATTTCTCGACGTCCTTTCCCTCTTCGATACACTGACGGTATTCGGTTTTAAGGTTTCTTGACCAAAGCTCCCAATCGTGTATCTTCTCGTAATCGGGTAATAATTTTTCTTTCATAATCGACACTCCTCTGTTTATTTTTTAAAATTTTCAACTTCTTTTCTTGTCGGCACGGACTTTGACGCACCGTATCTCGAACAGGCAATAGACGCCGCGCGGCTGCCGAAAATGCAACTTTCTTCAAGCGTTTTGCCCTCGGATAACCCGAGCACAAGCCCGCCGCAAAGCGTATCCCCCGCCGCCGTGGTATCAACAACCTTTACCTGTATGCAAGGATACCTTTTTGACGTTTTTCCATCGTCGATTTCAAAGCCGTTTTTACCGAGCGTGGTTATAATTTCAGACACTCCTGCGCCAAAAAGCTCTTTTTTGCCGCCGAGCAGTTCAAGTTCCGTTTCATTCGGCGTTACTATATCGGCGTATTTAAGATACGGTATAACAGATGTATTTGCGGGTGCGGGATTGAGTACCGTTACCATTCCTTTTTCCCTTGCGCTTTTTAAGGCATACCCTATTATATCAATCGGGTTTTCGAGTTGGGTAAGCAAAATATCGCCGCTTTCTGCCTCTTTGAGAAAAGCGTCTATATCGTCCTTGCATAGTTCGGTATTTGCGCCGCCGTCTATTATAATGCGGTTATTTCCCTCGTTTACAACGATTACGGCGGTACCTGTGGGCGAAGTTTTGGTTTTTCTTATATGCTCCACGTTCACACCGACGCCCGAGAGGTTTTCAAGGTGAGCCTTGCCGAAATCATCATCTCCGACAACGCCGCACATATAAACGTCACCGCCGAGTTTTGCGGCGGCAAAAGCCTGATTTGCACCCTTGCCTCCGCTGTTTATCATAAAGTTTTTGCCGTAAACCGTCTCTCCCGCTTGCGGAAAGCGGTCGGTTTCTATGACGAGGTCCGTATTAAGACTCCCGACAACGAATATTTTCATAGGTTATACCTCGAATAAACTGTCTTGCATTATAAATTATAAAGTGTTTTATCTGTAAAGTCAACATTATTTTTCAAAAAAAGTGCAATTTGCAAAAAAAGAGCCGCAACGACAGTTTGTACTGTCATTTGCAGACTCTTTTATGTTTATTCGGTTAAATATTAAACCAATTTGATGAGAGCCATCTCTGCGGCGTCTCCACGTCTCGGTCCGAGTTTATATACCTGTGTATATCCGCCATCACGGTCAGCATATTTCGGTGCTATCTCGTTAAAGAGTTTAGTTACTACTTCCTCTTTTGTGATATATCCGAGTGCTGCGCGGCGGCTTGCAAGTGTATTTGTCTTGCCGAGAGTTATCATTTTATCAGCTACACAACGAAGTTCCATTGCTCTTGCATAGGTAGTTTCTATTGAACCCTTTTCAAGAAGCAAGGTGACCATTCCGCGGAGCATCGCTCTTCTGTGGTCAGTCGTTCTGCCGAGTTTTCTTGTTCCTGGCATTGATTTATCCTCCTTTGCCGATTCTTTTTGCGAACCTGAGTTCGCTCTGTTTAAGGAATTATTCTTCTTCCTTCTTCAACTTGAGTCCGAGTGAATCAAGCTTGTTAATTACTTCGTCAAGAGATTTCTTTCCGAGATTCTTTACCTTTATCATATCCTCTTCCGTACGGTTGATAAGATCCTCGACCTTATCTATTCCTGCTCTCTTTAAGCAGTTGAAACTACGTACGGACAAGTCAAGTTCCTCAATGGTCATCTCAAGATATTTTTCCTTCTTGGTTTCTTCACGCTCAACCATGGTTTCTGCGTTTCTTGCCTCGTCCGAAAGATTTACGAACAAGGTGAAATGATCGTTGAGTATCTTGGCTGCAAGGGAGATTGCATCGGTTGCTCCGATGGTTCCGTTTGTCTCAAGCTCTATTGTCAGTTTATCATAATCGGCGATGCTCCCGACTCTCGTATTCTCCACACTATAACTTACATTATAAACGGGAGTATATATTGAATCGGTAAAGATAGTACCTATCGGAATAACAGTCTGCATCTTCATATGATCGTTCTTGTTCTTTTCCTGTGATACGTATCCTCTGCCGCGCTCGAATTTGAGTTCCATATGGAAACGTGTTCCCTCGCCTACCGTTGCTATATGAAGTTCCGGATTGAGTATTTCAAGGTCTGCATCGGGCAGTATATCGCCTGCTGTTACCTCGCAGGGTCCCATCTTGTCGATTACTGCGTCCTTTTCTGCGCTTCCGTGTATCTTGGATATGATGCCTTTTACATTGAGAACTATCTCGGTGACATCTTCGGTTATTCCCTCGACGGTAGTCATCTCGTGGAGTGCGCCATCAAGCTTTATGCTCGATACCGCATATCCGGGAAGAGAACTTAAAAGCACTCTTCTGAGTGAGTTTCCAAGGGTTGTTCCGAAACCTCTTTCAAGGGGTTCAATCACAAATTTGCCTTTTTTACCGTCTTCACTCTCGCCTACTATCGTAATATTAGGCTTCTCTATTTCTATCATCATATTTGAATAACCCTCCTCTATTCAATCTATGCAATTCTTTCTTTTGTTTTTCCCCTCGGGAAAAGCTGTGCGGTTACATAACATTGATATTCCCGGCGCGCGTCGCTCTCTTTTGGAAGGAACGAACTGCGCAAAGAACAAAGGCTATTATTTTGAGTAAAGCTCGATAATAAGCTGCTCGTTGAACTCGAAATCGATATCGTCTCTTTCGGGCATTGCAACGACCTTGGCACTTCCCGCTTTGGTATCTACATCAAGCCACTTCGGAACTATTTTGTCGTTCATAGACTCGAGGAGTCCCTTGAGCTTCGTTGAATCGGTCTCCTTCAAAGCCACAACATCACCGGGCTTTACAAGGATAGAGGGAATATCGGCTTTCTTACCGTTTACGGTGAAATGTCCGTGAAGCACAAGCTGACGAGCCTCTTTGTGGCTGTTTGCAAGTCCCATTCTGTAAACTACGTTGTCAAGTCTTCTTTCAAGAAGTCTTAAAAGGTTTTCGCCTGCTATACCTTCCTGATTGTCGGCCTTTACATAGTAGTTCTTGAACTGCTTCTCAAGAACACCGTAATATCTTTTTGCCTTCTGCTTCTCTCTCATCTGAGTACCGTATTCGGTCATCTTCTTCTTTGCTGCGCCGTGCTGTCCGGGTGCACAAGCTCTTCTGTTGAATGCGCACTTGTCGGAAAGGCAACGCTCGCCTTTAAGATAAAGTTTTGCGCCTTCTCTGCGGCAGAGTTTGCATGAAGGTCCTGTATATCTTGCCATTATGCTGTTCCTCCTGTTTTTATTAAACGCGTCTGCGTTTCGGGGGCCTGCAACCGTTGTGAGGAATCGGGGTTACGTCTTTGATCATCGTAACGGTCAATCCTGCGGTGGAAAGAGCACGAATTGCCGATTCACGTCCCTGTCCGGGTCCCTTTACGAAAACCTCAACGGTTTTCATTCCATGTTCCATAGCTGCTTTTGCAGCTGCTTCTGCTGCCATCTGTGCGGCAAAAGGCGTTGATTTTCTCGAACCTTTGAAACCAAGTCCGCCTGCGGAAGCCCATGATACTGCGTTTCCGGCGACATCGGTAATGGTTACAATGGTATTATTGAACGTTGAGCAGATATGCGCCGAGCCTTTTTCAATATTTTTGCGCTCACGGCGTTTCTTAACGACTTTTCTTTCGTTTGCCATTTCGCTACACTCCTTATTTTTTCTTGTTTGCTATCGTCTTTGCAGGTCCCTTGCGGGTTCTTGCATTGGTCTTTGTTCTTTGTCCTCTTACGGGCAGACCTTTTCTGTGTCTGGTTCCGCGATAGCAGTTGATTTCTACCAGACGCTTTATATTGAGTGCTACCTCTCTTCTGAGTTCGCCCTCTACATTGTAGTTTGCCTCGATTTCATCACGAAGTTTCGCAATTTCATCATCGGTCAAATCTTTTGCACGCGTGTCAGGATTTATTCCCGTCTTTGCGAGTATGTCCTGCGCGCTCTTCTTTCCGATACCGTAAATATATGTCAATGCTATTTCGACACGTTTTGCGTTCGGAATGTCAACACCAGCTATACGAGCCATTTGTTTTTCACCTCATTTAGTATTTGGTTTGGTTTGAATCAGCCCTGTCTCTGTTTGTGCTTTGGATTCTCGCAGATTACCATTACGGTACCTTTTCTCTTGATTATCTTGCACTTATCACAGATTTTCTTTACGGAAGGCTTTACTTTCATTATAAAACCACCTTTCTTATTTTGCGCGCCATGTGATACGTCCCTTCGTAAGATCGTAAACCGATACTTCGACAGTAACTTTATCACCGGGCAATATTCTTATATAATTGAGTCTTAATTTGCCTGAAATATGGGCGGTTATTATGTGCCCGTTAGGCAATTTGACTTTGAAGGTTGCGTTCGGAAGCGCTTCCGTTACAACTCCCTCAAATTCAACAATGTTCTCTTTTCCCATAAGTTCTCCCCTTATATTCTCAGGATGCTTTAATTATGATGAATACGGATACTGAAGTAACCACATTATCCGTCAAACTTTTCCGATTTACAGCCGCGCGGAAAAGTTTTTTTATTCGAGTCCGTCTATTTTTGTAAGCAAAACGACTCCGTCATCGGTTATTGCCACGCTGTGCTCATAATGCGCCGAAAGTTTACCGTCCGCCGTTACTACGCCCCATCCGTCTTTAAGTTCCTTAACATCGTAAGTCCCTTGATTTATCATGGGTTCAATAGCAAGCGTCATGCCCGGATAAATACGAGGTCCCCTTCCCTGTGTCCCGTAATTGGGAACATTGGGGTCTTCGTGAAGCTCGTGACCGACGCCGTGACCGACGTACTTTCTGACTATGGAAAATCCGTTTGATTCGGCATATTGCTGAATTGCATATCCGACATCGCCTATTCTCGGATGTTCCGTTTCTTCTATCGCTTTTATACCGCGATAAAAACTTTCTCTTGTTACATCTATAAGCCTTTGTGCTTCTTCCGATATTTTCCCGACTCCGAATGTATTAGCGCTGTCACCGGTAAAGCCGTGCCACATAGCGCCTACGTCTATTTTTACAATGTCGCCTTCTTTAAGCACCTTTTTGTGAGAAGGAATACCGTGTATTACCTCATCGTTGACGCTTATGCAGGCGCTGCCCGGGAAACCGCCGTATCCGAGAAATGTGGGTTTAGCACCGCATTTCTCGATATAATGGCGAATCTTATCGTCTATTTGCTTTGTAGTGACTCCCTCATGGATCATATCCCTTGCAACGAGTATTGCCTCGGCGGTAATTCTGCCTGCGGTCTTCATTATCTCTATCTGCTCGGGTGTTTTAAGTTGGATCATATTTTAAGCGATTGCGTCCTCAATTGCCTTGAGAGTAAGTTTTGTGGTATCCTCCACTTTTTCCTGTCCCTCAACCAATCTGAGTACGCCCTTCTTACCATAGAATTCCTTGAGAGGCTCGGTCTGGTCGTGATATACGGCAAGTCTGCTCTTTACGACCTCGGGAGCATCGTCCTTACGAACGGTAAGTTCTTCCCCGCATTTATCGCAGGTTTTGCCGTCCGATGAAGGATTGTACAAAGTGTGAAAAGATGTTCCGCATTTTGCGCAGACTCTTCTGCCGCTCATGCGTTCAACAATTTTATCATCCGCTACCTCGATGCTGACAACACAGTTGATCTCAACACCCATCTTGTCAAGCGCCTCGGCTTGCGGAACCGTTCTGGGAAAGCCGTCAAGGATAAATCCGTTTTTGCAATCGTCTTTTGCAAGACGCTCGCTTATTATTCCGATAACAACATCATCCGGAACAAGCGCGCCTTTTTCGGTGTATGACTTTGCAGCCTTACCCATCTCGGTATTGTTTTTTATTGCTTCTCTTATCATAGCACCCGTGGAAATAGTCGGTATTGAATATTTCTCGGATACTATGTCGGATTGTGTTCCCTTGCCCGCACCGGGTGCGCCAAGGAATATCATTTTAAGGTTCTTCTTACTCATAAAATCCCCTCTTATATATTAAAGGAATCCTTTGTAGTGACGCATTGTCATCTGTCCTTCGATTTCCCTTACCGTTTCAAGAATTACTCCGACAACGATTATTATCGACGTTCCGCCGAACGCAAGCTCGGAGAACGAAAGATGGCGGAAGAATTCAACGGGAATAGCTCCGACAACAAGCTGGATTATAAGCGGAACTACAGCTATTACAGCAAGTGCAAGAGCGCCGATAAACGTTATTCTCGAAAGAACCTTCGAGATGTAATCTGACGTTGCCTTGCCGGGACGGATACCGGGTACCGAGCCGCCGTTTTTCTGCAAGTTGCCCGCAACCTCAATGGGATTGAAGGAAATTGCAACGTAGAAGTATGCGAATGCGACGATAAGTATAAGCGTCATTACCGCATAGAACCACGAGGTGCTCGAACAGAATTTGACTATATTGTACCACGCCGTGCCAGGCTTCGGTGAAAAGAACATCGAAAGGGTTGCGGGTATGGTCACTATCGAGTTTGCGAATATGATAGGCATAACGCCCGTCATATTGAGCTTTATGGGAAGATTGGTGTTTTGTCCGCCATACATTTTTCTGCCGACGACTTTCTTTGCGTACTGAACCGGTATTCTGCGTTCACTGTCTGAAATGAATATGATAAACCATATCATAGCGAGCATAAGAACAATGGTAAATACTACGAAGCCTATCGCTATGCCGACGTGGCTTTCTTCAATACCCTCTTTTACGGTGCTTATAAGGTTATCAAGCAATCCTGCTCCTCTTGAAATTATGTTCGCAAAGAGTATTATGGATATACCGTTTCCGATACCTTTATCATTTATCTTTTCGGCAATCCACATAACGAGTGCCGAGCCTGCGCAGTAGCAAGCTACAATTACGACTGCATAGAAGAAGCCTTCGCAGCCTTCGATAAGGGCACCGGAATTTTTCAGGTAAAGGTAATAACCTATACTCGTAAGAAGAGATATTGCCATTGTTACATAACGGGTAAGCGCCGTTATCTTTTTCCTTCCCTCATCACCTTGTTTTGCCCATCTCTCAAGAGGCGGTATTGCGACGGTGAGAAGCTGGATAACTATGGACGCCGTGATGTACGGGGATACTCCCAGTGCGAAAAGCGTTGCCTGTGCAAATGCGTTACCGGAAAGAACATTCAGAAAACCGAGTATTGAACCGCTTGACGATGCCCCGCTGTTCAGGTAGTAAGAAAACAAACTTGAGTTTACAAACGGCACCGGCATGCATGCTCCTATTCTGTATATAAGAATTATAAACAGAGTAAAAAGCATCTTTTTTCTTAAATCTTCTAATTTCCAAGCGTTAGCCAAGGTACGAAACATAATTATTTCACCTCTGCTTTTCCGCCTGCTGCTTCTATCTTCTCCTTGGCGGTTGCCGAGAAGACTTTTGCTTCAACAGTAAGTTTCTTCTTTAATTCCCCGTTGCCGAGCACTTTGAGTCCGTCATATTCCTTGCGGACTATGCCGAGCTTTACGAGAGAATCAAGCGTTACGGTCTCGCCGTTATCGAACTTGTTAAGAGCGCTTACGTTAACCGTTGCATACTCCTTTGCAAATTTATTGTTGAATCCTCTTTTGGGAAGTTTTCTGTAAAGCGGGAGTTGTCCGCCCTCAAAGCCGGGCCTTACTCCGCCGCCGGAACGTGCATTCTGACCTTTATGTCCCTTGCCGGCTGTCTTGCCGTTGCCTGAGCCTATTCCTCTTCCCTTACGCCATGCAGCCTTTGCAGATCCGGCAGCAGGTGAAAGTTCATGGAGCTTCATATTTCATCCTCCTTATTGAAATTGATTTTTGGATTGATTTTATCAATCAATTTCTGCCTTTTGGCAGACTAATTACGAGGTTAAGCATTCTCTATCTTTACAAGATGAGATATAACCTTTATTTTGCCTGCCAAAACCTGATCGTTAGCACATACTATGCTGTCGCCGATCTTGGTAAGGCCAAGAGATTTTGCAGTCGCTTTCTGATTGGGTTTGGATGCGATAAGGCTCTTTGTTAATGTTACTTTAACTTTTTCCATCTCGGTATCCTCCTCAGCCCAAAACTTTATCTGCGTCGATTCCGCGTGTCTTTGCAACTTCATCGACTGTGCGAAGCTGTTTCAAGCCTTCGAATGTTGCCTTTATAACATTCGTCTTGTTGTTTGAACGCAAGCTCTTCGCTCTTATATTCTTTATACCTGCAAGTTCAAGAACCGCACGAACCGTCTGTCCTGCTATAATACCGGTACCCAAAGATGCCGGCTTAAGAAGGACGGAACCTGCGCCGTACTTACCCAAAACCTCGTGAGGTATTGTCGTATCCTTTATGGATACGGTTATTATATTTTTCTTTGCATCCTCTATTCCTTTGCGTATAGCGTCCGGAACCTCGGCTGCCTTTCCAAGTCCGTATCCGACATGGCCGTTGCCGTCACCTACTACCATAAGTGCGGTGAAGCGGGAAATACGTCCGCCTTTTACTGTCTTGGAAACACGGTTGAGTGCTACCATCTTCTCCTGAAGATCGAGAGTGGAAGCGTCTATTCTGTTTGCCATTATAAATTTCTCCTCTGTTTGTTTAATTTACTTAAATACGAATTAAACAGTGTACAAACCGGTTTTGCTCGGGGGAAGAATCAGAACTTAAGTCCGCCTTCTCTTGCTCCCTCTGCAAGTTCCGATACACGTCCGTGATATACATAACCGCCGCGGTCGAATACTACTGTGTCTATTCCTTTTGCAAGTGCTTTTGCCGCAATTGCGAGGCCTACCTTCTTGGCAGCCTCTTTGTTGCCGCCGTTGCCCTCGAATCCGGCCTCGTTTGTGGAAGCGGAAACGAGTGTTACTCCTGCGACATCATCTATAATCTGGCAGGAGATGTTCTTATTTGAACGATATACGCAAAGGCGCGGACGCTCTGCCGTTCCGGAAATCTTGGTACGGACTCTTGCGTGTCTCTTAAGGCGCTGTGCGTTACTGTCCTTTCTTGAAACCATCTTATTCGTCTCCTTTCATTACTTTCCGGTCTTGCCGGCTTTACGGCGAATTCTTTCGCCTTCATATTTTATACCCTTGCCCTTATAAGGTTCAGGTGCTCTTCTCGAACGAACAAATGCTGCCATCTCGCCGACAAGCTGCTTATCTATACCCTTTATGATGATAGTGTTCGCATCCGGAGCCTCAAAAGAAATTCCCTCGGGAGCGTCAACTATTACGGGATGAGAATAACCGAGCGTTAAGTTAAGGGATTTACCCTGCATAGCAACCCTGTATCCTACTCCGTTTACCTCAAGTTTCTTTGAATAACCATCGGTTACGCCTATTATCATATTGTGTATAAGAGTTCTTGTCAGACCGTGAAGTGAACGGTCCAGCTTTTCGTCGGAGGGACGCTCAACCTTTATTATGTTTCCGTCCTTCGTTACGATCATTCTGTGATTGTAAGTGTGAGTCAATGTGCCCTTGGGACCTTTTACGGTAACGAGGTAATTTGCAGCGTCTATTGCTACATCAACCCCTGCGGGAACATTTATCGGAGCTCTTCCTATTCTTGACATATTCAGCTTCCTCCCGTCTTACCAGACAAAAGCGAGTATCTCGCCGCCGACGTTCTCACGTCTTGCTTTTTTGTCGGTCATTATTCCCTTCGATGTGGATACTATTGCAATACCCAAACCGTTCATTACCTTAGGCATATCCTCGCAGTTTGAGTAAATACGAAGACCGGGCTTTGAAACTCTTCTTATTCCGCGGATCGCCTTTACTTTTCCCTGCTCATATTTGAGTGTTATTCTGATTACGCCCTGCTTGCCGTCCTCTATTACCGAAACCGCTTTGATGTATCCCTCTTCAAGAAGAATGTCGGCTATTGCCTTCTTCATATTCGATGCGGGAATATCAACTGTTTCGTGCTTTGCGGTGCTCGCATTTCTGATTCTGGTGAGCATATCTGCGATTACATCTGACATTTGCATTTTTATTTCCTCCTTATATGCAAGTAACCAAGCTTGCCGCCGCTCTTTAGCGGCCGCTTACCGGTGGTTAAACATACGTTTCCTTCCGGTCAGTTTGGAGTGAATACTCTGTATTCGTTTTATTTTTACCTTTGATAAGGTTCTGACTTACCAGCTTGCCTTCTTTACGCCGGGTATTTCACCGTTGTAGGCACGCTCACGGAAGCATATACGGCAGATACCGTACTTGCGGAGATAACCGTGGGGTCTTCCGCATATTTTGCAACGGTTGTACTCTCTTGTTGAGTACTTCTGCTTTTTCTGCTGTTTAAGTACCATGGATTTCTTTGCCATATCCGTTAAGCCTCCCTTATCTTGCAAACGGAGCGCCCATAAGTGTAAGGAGCTCTTTTGCTTCTTCGTCGGTGTTTGCGGTGGTTACAAACGTGATGTCCATACCGCGTATCTTATCGACTTTATCGTACTCGATTTCCGGGAAAATGAGCTGCTCTTTAAGTCCCATGGAGTAGTTGCCGTGACCGTCGAATCCGTTTGCGCTGATTCCCTTGAAGTCACGCACTCTCGGGAGTGCAAAGCTGAAGAGTCTGTCCATAAACTCATACATTCTCTCGCCGCGGAGCGTTACCTTAACGCCTATCTTCACACCCTCACGGAGCTTGAAGTTTGCGACTGACTTTCTTGCGTGAGTCGGAACTGCTCTCTGTCCCGAAATCATCGTTATTTCCTCGATAACCTTATCGATTACTTTGGAGTTGTCCTTTGCGTCGCCTGCGCCGACGTTGATTACTATCTTGTCGAACTTAGGTATCTGCATGGGACTCTTATATGAGAACTTCGACATAAGAGCCGGAGCAACTTCATTTACATATATATCCTTTAATCTTGACATATCCGGTCTCCTCCTTAAAGCTCTTTGCCGCATTTAGCACATACGCGGACCTTTTTGCCGTCCTTCATTACATGCTTTATTCTCGTTGCCTTGTCATAGTTGGCACACTTGGTGTTGGAGCATACTATCTGTACCTTTGAAGCATACATAGCGCCCTCTACCTTTACTATTCCGCCTGCCTCGCCCTGTCTTCTCGGCTTGGTGTGCTTGGTTACGATGTTCGCACCCTGTACTATTACCTTGCCTTCTTCGGGGCTTACAGCCAGAACTTTTCCCTTAACACCCTTATCGTCTCCGGAGATAACGACAACTGTATCGTCACGCTTTACATGAACCTTTTTCATTATCACTTACCTCCTTAAAGTACTTCGGGAGCGAGTGAGAGTATCTTCGTATAATCTTTTTCACGAAGCTCTCTTGCTACCGGCCCAAAGATACGCGTTCCTCTGGGTGTCTTGTCTTCCTTTATTATTACGGCTGCGTTCTCGTCGAATCTGATATACGAACCGTCGGGACGGTGAAGTCCTTTGACGCTTCTTACGACTACAGCCTTTACAACATCGCCTTTTTTAACAACTCCGCCGGGAGTGGCTTTCTTTACTGCGCATACTACAACATCCCCGATATTGGCGTATCTTCTGCCGGTACCGCCGAGGACTCTTATGCACATGAGCTCTTTTGCTCCGGTGTTGTCAGCGACTTTCATATAACTCTGCTGCTGAATCACTTGTTTATCCTCCTAATAAGGTTTCCCTGAAATTCGGCACATCGCACGATGTACCCTCAAAGGATTATTTTGCTTTCTCTATTATGCGAACAAGGCGCCATCTCTTCGTCTTCGAAAGAGGTCTTGTTTCCATTACCTCTACTCTGTCGCCGATAGCACATTCGTTCTTCTCATCGTGAGCGTGCAACTTTGCGGTGCGCTTTACTATCTTGCCGTATACGGGATGCTTTACATTATCCTGTATAGCAACTACGATGGTTTTGTCCATCTTGTTGCTTGCGACTATGCCCACTCTTGTTTTTCTGAGGTTGCGTGTTTCTGTCATTGCTCGTTCTCCTCCACTTATGCGTTCTTCTCAGTGAGAATGGTTTTTACGCGTGCGATGTCCTTTTTGACATCTGCTATCTTGTGGGGATTGTCGAGCTGGTTTATTGCATGCTGGAAACGAAGATTGAAAAGCTCTTCTTTAAGTTCTTTAAGCTTGCCTTCCAACTCGGCAACGCTCAAATTTCTGATCTCAGTAGTTTTCACAGCCTTATTCCTCCACTTCTACGATTTGCTCTTTCTCTACAAATTTGCATTTGATAGGGAGCTTGTGCATAGCGAGACGCATAGCCTCTTTTGCTATTTCCTCGGATACGCCGTCCATCTCGAAAAGAACTCTGCCCGGCTTTACAACTGCTACCCAATACTCGGGTGAACCTTTACCGGAACCCATACGGGTCTCGGCGGGCTTTTCCGTTATCGGTTTGTCCGGGAATATCTTTATCCATACCTGTCCGCCACGGCGTGTGTATCTCGTCATGGCTATACGGGCTGCCTCGATCTGATTTGCGGTGATCCATGCAGGCTCAAGCGCAACAAGACCGTACTGTCCGTTTGAAAGAGTATTGCCTCTTGAAGCCTTACCTTTAAGACGGCCTCTCTGTACTCTTCTGTATTTTACTCTTTTAGGCATTAACATCAGTGCTCGCCTCCTTCGGTAGCTTTGGGAGCACGGGGTGCTCTGCGCGCATTACGGTCGGTGCCTCTGTTGTCCTTCTGAAATTTTCTCTTCGGACGGTCGGTCTTTTCCTCGGTGGTTTTGGATACCTCGGAGAGAACTTCTCCTTTGTAAATCCATACCTTTACGCCGATTTTACCGTATGTTGTGTTCGCTTCCCAGAAACCGTAGTCTATGTCGGCTCTGAGTGTCTGAAGCGGTATGGTTCCCTCGTGATAATGTTCGGTACGAGCTATCTCGGCGCCGCCAAGACGACCGCTTACAGCTATCTTTATACCCTTTGCTCCGAGACGCATTGTTCTTCCTATCGCCTGTTTCATTGCACGACGGAATGCTATACGTCTTTCAAGCTGGCTTGCGATATTCTCGGCAACAAGCTGTGCGTCGAGATCTATCGGTTTTACTTCAACTACATTTACAGATGCCTTCTTACCGGTAAGCTTTTCAATGTCCTCTCTGAGCTTATCGATTTCCGTGCCGCCCTTACCTATTATCATACCGGGCTTTGCACAGTGAATAAACACCTTAACGGTTTCTTTGGAATCTCTCTCGATTTCTATCTTGGAAATTCCTGCGCTGAGAAGTTTGTTCTTCAAAAACTTTCTCAGATTGTAATCGGATACGAGGATATCGCCGAACTTTTCGTCAGAAGCGTACCATCTCGAATCCCAGTCCTTGATTACTCCGACACGTAAGCCGTGCGGATTGACTTTCTGTCCCATCTCAGCGTCCTCCTTACTCTTTCTCAGCCACTTCAAGAGTGATGTGGCTGGTTCTCTTCAATATTCTGTTCGCGCTTCCCTTACCTCTGGGCATTACTCTTTTGAGCATGTGACTGCCCGGAGTTACGAAACACTTGGAAATATAAAGTTTTGATTTGTCCATTTGATGATTGTTTTCAGCATTAGCTACTGCGCTTTTGAGAAGTTTCTCAAGATATTCCGCTGCGCTCTTAGGAGTGTTCTTAAGGATTGCAGCTGCCATATCAACATCCTTGCCACGAATAAGGTCAAGAACGATTTGTACTTTGCGCGGAGCGATGCGAACATCATAAAGGTATGCTTTTGCTTCCATTGTGATGCGTTAGCCTCCTGTTATTTACCGTTATTTGAAGTTTTTGATCCTGCGTGACCTTTGAATGTTCTTGTAAGCGCAAACTCGCCGAGTTTGTGTCCTACCATATCTTCGGTTACATATACCGGAACATGAGTTTTACCGTTGTGAACGGCTATTGTATGTCCTACAAACTCCGGGAATATCGTCGAAGAGCGAGACCATGTTTTAATAACCTTCTTTTCGCCCTTCTCATTCATTGCCTGGATGCGGTTGAAGAGTTTTTCTTCTACATAAGGCGCTTTTTTCAAACTTCTGCTCATTATTCTCTCCTCCCTTATCTGCCGTTTCTACGCTTTACAATATACTTGTTGGTTCTTGCCTTCTTGTTTCTCGTCTTGTATCCGAGAGCAGGCTTGCCCCAAGGAGTAACAGGTCCCGGGCGTCCGACAGGAGATTTACCTTCACCACCACCGTGAGGGTGATCGCAAGGGTTCATGACGGAACCGCGGACGGTAGGACGAATGCCCATATGGCGTGTCTTTCCGGCTTTTCCTACTTTAACGGTATCGTGCTCGATATTGCCTACCTGACCTATGGTCGCTCTGCAATCAAGTCTTACAAGTCTTACCTCGCCTGAGGGAAGCCTTACCTGAGCCATGCCGTTTTCCTTAGCCATAAGCTGAGCCTGTGCTCCTGCGGTACGGACAAGCTGTCCGCCCTTGCCGGGATAAAGCTCGATGTTATGGATAATGGTACCTACCGGTATATTTTCAATGGGAAGCGTATTACCCGGCTTTATGTCGGCATCTGCTCCCGAGTAGAGAATGTCTCCGTCGGTAACTCCGAGAGGAGCGACAACATAGCTCTTTTTGCCCTCGTCGTTTTCAACAAGCGCTATATAAGAGGTTCTGTTCGGGTCGTACTCTATACCGATAACCTTTGCGGAAGCGTCGTCCCTTTTGAAGTCTATTATTCTGTACTTCTGCTTGTTTCCGCCGCCCTGGTGACGAACGGTGATTTTGCCGTAGTTGTTACGGCCGGAATTTTTCTTCTTTATTTCAATTAAGCTCTTCTCAGGGGTGAACTTTGTTACCTCGTCGAAAGATGCTACCGACATGTGCCTTCTTGACGGTGTGGTCGGTTTATATTTCATTGTTGCCATTTCAACTGCCTCCCGTTATCAGTTCATGCCGTTAAAGAACTCGATTTCCTTGGATGAAGCATCAAGTGTTACTATTGCCTTTTTCCATTCGGCAGTGTAGCCTGCGTGGTATCCGAGTCTTTTCGGTTTCTTTTTCATGTTTATCGTGTTTACGCTTGCAACCTTAACTCCGAAAAGTTCCTCGACTGCTTTTGCAATTTCGGGTTTCGTTGCGCTGGTCGCTACCTTGAAGGTATATCTCTTTGAAGATATGCCGTCGGTCGATTTCTCTGTTATAATCGGTTTAAGGATTATGTCCTGAGCAAATTTCATTATGCGTACACCTCCTCTACTTTAGATACGGCAGCCTGTGCGAATACTATCGTATTGCAGTCGAGAATGTCGTATACATTGAGCGTGTTTGCGTATGCTACCTTCACGCCGGGGATGTTTGAAAGGCTCTTTGTAACTATTGTGTCAGGCGCTTCAAGAACGACAAGGCTCTTCTTGCCTGCTCCTATTGCGGCGAGCATAGCAACCATTGCTTTGGTTTTATACTCTGTTGCCGTTATAGCGTCAACAACGATCATCTCGTTATCGGCTACCTTGGAGCTGAGTGCGCTGAACATAGCTATCTGCTTTACCTTCTTGTTTAATTTTGTGCGGTAAGAACGGGGTTTCGGTCCGAGTGCTACTCCGCCGTGAGTCCATTGAGGAGATCTCGTGGAGCCCTGTCTTGCTCTGCCCGTGCCCTTCTGTTTCCAAGGCTTGCGTCCGCCGCCGGAAACCTCACTTCTCGTGAGCGTCGACTGTGTTCCCTGTCTCTGATTGAGAAGGTATGCTCTTACTGCTGCGTGGAGGACAGCCTCGTTGACGTCGGCACCGAATACGGTATCGGACAAAGCGATTTCGCCTACCTGTGCGCCTGTCATATTAACAACTTTGATATTTGGCATCGTTTTTCCCTCCTTCGCTTATGCTTTTACGCTGTCACGAAGAACAACTATTCCTCCGCGTGCTCCGGGAACTGCGCCCTTTACAGCGATAAGGTTCTTCTCCGTATCTACTTTTACTACTTCCAGGTTGAGAACGGTGAGTTTTTCATTACCGTACTGACCTGCCATCTTCTTGTTTTTGAATACTCTTGAAGGCGTTGAGTTTGCACCCATTGAACCAACCTGACGATGTATAGGTCCGGTACCGTGAGTCATTCTCAGGATGTGGTTGCCCCATCTCTTTACCGCGCCGGTGTATCCGTGGCCCTTTGTAATGCCTGTTACGTCGACCTTGTCGCCCTGTGCGAAGGTATCGGCTGCTATTACATCGCCTACGTTGTACTTTGCGGCATCTTCAAATCTGAATTCCTTGAGATGTCTCTTTGCAGGTACTCCTGCCTTTTCGAAATGTCCTTTTTCGGGTTTGTTCAGATTCTTAGGTGAAGCGTCTTCAAATCCGAGCTGAACGGCGTCATAACCGTCATTTTCGGTAGTTTTTTTCTGTGCTACCACACAGGGACCGGCCTCGATAACAGTGACGGGAACTACTGCACCTGTTTCGGTGAATATCTGCGTCATACCGAGCTTTTTACCGATAATTCCTTTTTTCATTTTTGCTTCCTCCTGATAGGTTATTGGTTGGCGTTCTGATTTTACCGGAGCCGCCGGCACGTCAACTTGACCTTCCGCCATCATAGTTTACAAACGGTCAGTGGATTACCGTTTACTACTGAACGGTGGGCTTGGCTTGTTTCCTGCATTTACGAAATTAAAGTTTAACTTCGATTTCGACGCCTGCAGGGAGCTCAAGACTCATTATCGCATCGGCAACCTTCTTTGAAGGCTTGATTATCTCGATGAGTCTCTTGTGAGTGCGCTGTTCAAACTGCTCACGGCTGTCCTTGTACTTGTGTACTGCGCGGAGAATAGTTACTATTTCTTTCTCCGTCGGGAGCGGTATCGGTCCCGAAACAGTTGCGCCGTTTCTCTTAGCCGCATCAACGATCTTTTCGGAAGCGGCGTCAACCAACTTGTGATCGTAGCCCTTTACTCTTACTCTGATCTTCTCATTTACTGCCATCTTGCTTTCCTCCTTGATTCAGAAATTTTACGGGGACTTTTTGCTCCTTACACCGTCCCGTGTGTTTCCATCACTCGCTTAACAAAACCGAACCTACATCCTGTGCCGGTCCGGATAGATGCAAACGGTGACTTTGTCCGACGCTGTCGGACGGAAGATGCACAACGCTGCACTGCTGCCGTGTGAATCGAATGCGCTCCGCGAAAATTCCCCGTAAACGCCATAGCAGTCGGGCATTTACGGCAACCTCTCGCATCTTCGCACATCAAGCCTATACATTTTATCACACACATATATATAAAGTCAAGCATTTTTTGATTTTTTTCATATGAGCATTTTAGTCAAATGCATAATTTTAATACCGTTTTTGTGCATAACGACGAATTTTTAAAGAATTTTTCTGAAATATCTCCTTAAATTCGGGCTAAAAAGCGTTTAAATCACCGTTTTTTCTTAAAAATTTCGTATGATTGCACAAAAGTGTTTTTTAAATTTCAGGCAATTTTTGATTTTTTACTACCTATTTTATATAATAGAGCGTCCTTCTTGTGCCGACTTTTGAAAAATCAAAAAAATTTTTTTGAAGATGTGAAAAAATCGTAAAAATTTCTCCGTCGGCTCAGAATAAAGCCCCGTCCAATCAATTTTTACAGATAAAAATTTCACCTCATACATATAAAAATTCCTTAAGTAAAAATGCGGCGCAGAAATTGCGCCGCAAAAATTACATATTTTCAGTGCTTATTGCCCTGACCGTAGTAAGCGTTAGGGCCGTGCTTTCTGTCGTAGTGTTTGCGAAGGAGGGTTTCCTGCATTCTCTCGGTCTTGCCCTGTGCCCCGAGCATAAGCATTTCGGTATTGTAAGCCATCATGGCAACCTGTTCGAGAACTACCGCCGCCTCAACGGATTTCCACGCGTTATCGCCCCATGTAAACGGTCCGTGAGAATGGACGAGCGCGGCGTGCATTTTGTCAACGCCTATATCTTTAAGAGCT
>CAMETB010000001.1 GCA_945936265.1 uncultured Clostridia bacterium | reverse complement strand
CCACAGCTTGCTGCGATAGTTCAGATCGCAGCTGATCTTTACGCCGCGCTCTTTGGCCGCCTGACAGGCCGCACGGCACAGCTGCACCAGATTTTCACCCAGCGCCGGGGTGATGCCCGTAAAGTGGAACCAATCGGCACCGTCGAGTATCTTTTCCCAATCGAACTCATCTCTTTTTGCAAGTGCTATCGCGGAGTAAGCACGGTCGTATATAACCTTTGACGGACGCTGAGAAGCGCCTGTTTCAAGATAGTAAATACCGACCCTGTCGCCGCCTCTTACGATATCTTTCGTGTCAACGCCGTATTTTCTCAGAGAGTTTACCGCCGCCTGACCTATCTCGTGCGTGGGGAGCTTTGTAACGTAAGCGGAGTCAACGCCGTAGTTTGCAAGAGAAACCGCAACGTTTGCCTCACCCCCGCCGTAGGTAGCGCCGAAGGTGTCCGCCTGAACAAATCTCGTATAACCCTGCGGGTTAAGCCTTAACATAATTTCGCCGAAGCATACTGTTTTCATAAAATTACCTTCTTTTTATCTTAATATTTCGGGTCAAATACTCTCACCAATAAAATTATACAACCAAAATAAAAAATAATCAAGTGTCCGCACGGTATTTTTCATAATAAAAGAGATATTGCTGCGCAATGCCTGCGTTTTTGCCAAGGGCAGGAAGATCAATGCCCGACGGAAAATACTTTGCAAGGGCGCGCTTCATCCACACGTCAATAGGAAAAGCCTCGGTTTTTTCAAATCCGAACAAAAGTGCGCAACTTGCCACCTTCGGCCCTATGCCTTTTATCTTACACAGGTATTCGAGGCATTTCTGAAAATCGTTTTCGCTTCTTATGTAATCAAGGTCCAAATCACCGCTTAATATAAGACGGCATGCGTCGTATATGTACTTTGCGCGGAATCCTGTTTTAAGAGCGAATATTTCATCCTCTCCTGCGTCAAAAAGGCGACGGGGTGTCGGAAAAGTGTAATAATCATTTCCCGAAAACGATTTTTTATCACCGTATTTTTCACACATTGATGATACTATTTTTTTAATTCTCGGAATATTGTTGTTCTGCGAGATTATAAAGGAGCATATGCATTCCCAGCCGTCCTGCCTTAAAATTCTGATACCGTCCCCATATTCTACCGCCGTTTTCATATCACTTGACGAAACGGCGGAGCATATATCGCGGTTTATTTTGCCGTAATCAACGTCAAAAGCAAGAAAACGACGCCATATTTTCTCGTATTCTTCCACCGTGGAGCCGTAAATTGCCAGTTCTGTGTCGCTATTTTGAGAGAATACGACGTATTTTCCGTATGCAACGCCGCCAAACTCATATTTTCCCCCAAACATTGAAACAGGGTCAAACCGAAAACATTGACCGCAGTCAAACGTCTTGAAAATATTGAGTTTCGGAATATCTGTCAATTTTACTGCGTCTATGCCGCTTTCAGTTGTAAAAGCACTTATTTTCTCCATAATATCCTCGTTTTCGACAAAAAGTCTTGCAATAATTCAATTATAATCTTATAATGGAAATAAATCAAGAGGAAAAGGAGCGTTATATGGAACAAATTTATACAATACCCGTAAACGAATCGTTTGACAAGAGCATAGCCGACCCAAAATGCGGCTGCCCGTTTTGCACGATATTCAACAAACTTGAAGCCAACGAGGTTGAAATGATAACGGGCGCTTCAATGATGGAGCCCTCCGTCAGAATAGAAACGAACGAAAAAGGTTTTTGCAAAAAGCATTTTTCTATGATGACGAATTGTGAAAACAAACTCTCCCTCGCACTTATATTAGAGAGCCATCTTGACGTACTTAAAGATAAATTAAAGGGCAATTTTTTAAACTCGGTAACGGGAACAAAAGGGAACAACGCGCTAAAAAAGGCGGGAGCAGTGTCGGAAAGTTGCTATATATGCGACAGGATAGAACTCTATTTTCCAAAGATGATAGAAACCGCCGTGCTCCTTTGGGAAACCTCGGGAGATTTTAAGGATAAACTAAGGAAGCAACCGTATTTTTGCCTGCCGCACTACACGAGGTTCCTCTCTTTTGCCAAGGACAAACTTGACAGGCGCAAATTCAATGATTTTTACGATGATATATCCTCGGTCGAAAACGCTTACCTTGCAAAAATCAAGGACGATGTGTCGTGGTTTTGTAAAAAATTTGATTATCGCTACGAGAGCGAGCCATGGTACGACTCGAAGGATGCCATATACCGCGCGATAAAGTTTCTCTCCGGCTCGGATTCCGACGAAAAATAATAAAATGCCCGAACGGTCCAATTCCGACACATTCGGGCTTATTTTATATGATCTTCTTAATGGCGAGAACCCAGAGAACACAAATTGTGATTATAAAGAGGGAGATAACAACTGTCCAGACATTTATTTTGAGGTGATATGGACGGCTTTCCTCGTTTGATACTCCGATTTTTCCCGCATTGATTTCTCCGATTTCTTTAATCTCACCGTCAGACGCTGAAATTTCTTTTTCACGCACGGGAATATCGCTTATTATGTGCGCTTTTCTCATAGCAGTTACAACGGGTTTGTAAAGAAGCATGGTAAACGAAGCGTTAAGACCGCTTTTTATAAGATTGAACGGAAGAAATACGGGCGCGAGCATATCTGCCACCGCCTCTCTCGGATAACCCATGTATATCGGAGTTATAAGGTAATTCCATATGATCATGAGAACCGTCATTGAAAGTGCGCCCGCTATAAGTCCGATAACCGCACCGGAGAGTGTTTTTTTCTTTTTATATATAAAGGCGGCGGTGCAGTCAAACGACGCGGTAGATATAATGTTCATTACAAGTCCGATAAAACCGGTAGTACTTATCGTCAACATTTCGAGAAAAGAGGTTATAACGGTGACTATAAGAGCAGACACGGGGCCCATAATAAAGCCACATATTGCCACTATTATATCCTTGGGGTCGTATTTAAGGAACTCAACGCTCGATATAGGTATTCTGCCGACAAGAACAAAGACGTAGGCAAGCGCGGCAAACATACCGAGCACCGAAACCTTTTTTATTTTTTCGTTCATAAAATCACCTCGTATAAGTTTTTACAAGGGACGCGGCGCGTCCGTTTTATTTTTATTCTTATCTCACAAAAAAATCACCCGAAAAAATTCGGGTGACAGAAAATACGCTTTTTAGCGAATTTTTTATCTTCTTTCATTCAGACTTTACTGCCGGTTCCGGAATCACACCGGATCTGCCAAATGCTCGCGGACTTTACCGCCGATCGGGAATTACACCCTGCCCCGAAGATTATTCGATTTTCATTGATTGTATCACTGTATATCGGATTTGTCAATATATTTTTCAAAATTTATTCGACTGTAACGCTCTTTGCGAGATTTCTCGGTTTGTCAACATCGCAACCTCTGTAAACGGCTGTGTAGTATGCGTACAGTTGCAAAAGCACCGCACAGATTATCGGCATAAGGAGCGGAGCGGTACTGTCAAGCAGGATAAGTTCGTCACATATGTCGGAAACGTTTTTTTCGTCAACGCAATTTCTGTCGGCAATTAAAATGACAAACGCGCCCCTCGTTTTTACCTCTTTTATGTTTGAGATGGTCTTTTCCGCAACATCCTTTTCCGTTATAACGGCAATTACCGGCACTCCGTCGGTTATAAGAGAAATCGTTCCGTGCTTAAGTTCTCCCGCCGCATACGCCTCGGAATGTATATATGAAATTTCTTTTAGTTTAAGAGAACCTTCATGGCAAAGAGAATAGTCCTGACCTCTGCCTATAAAGAAAAGATTGTTTATGTTTGAGTTAAGCGAGGCTAATTTCTGCATTCTCTCTGTGTATGAAAATGTCTTTTCTATATGATCCGGCAGAGATGAAAAAGCATTGAATATCGACACTGCCTCGTCCTTATTTATGGTTCTCTTGTCGTTTGCCAACCTTAAAGCAAGAAGATACAAAACGGCAACCTGAGCCGTATATGCCTTTGTTGTCGCGACGGCGATTTCGGGACCTGCCCACGTGTATATTACATGATCCGCCTCACGCGCTATCGAAGAGCCGACAACGTTTACTATCGCATAAGTCGGTATTCCTTTCTTCTTTGCAAGCCGCAAAGACGAGAGAGAATCCGCGGTTTCACCCGATTGCGATATTATAATTACGATACTCCCCTCTTCAAAAATGGGGTTGCAATAGCGAAATTCGGAGGCTATATACACGTCAACGGGTATCCTTGCAAGACGCTCTATTGCATTTTTACCGAGCAGACCTGCGTGCATAGCACTTCCGCAAGCGACTATTTTTATTCTTTTTATAGAGGAAGTGTCGATAATTTCGTCTTTTAAGATGCCTTCAACGGAGTTTATCATACGCGGGTCAACCGTCGCTTTTATTGTTTTCGGTTGCTCGTGGATTTCTTTAAGCATAAAATGCTCGTACCCGCCTTTTTCGGCAGCCTCTATATCCCACTCTGCCGTCTGTACCTCTTTTGTTACAGGGATTCCGTCAAAATTGCATACCCTTATCCCATCTTTCGATATTTCGGCAATTTCGCCCTCCTCGATAAGATAGTAATTTCTCGTCCTCCCGAGTATTGCAGGAATATCCGACGCTATGTAGTTTTCGCCGTCTCCTATGCCGACAATAAGCGGAGAATCACATCTTGTAGCATATATTTTATCCGGTATATCGTCAAAAATGATACCGAGAGCGTAAGAGCCCTTTATTCTTCCGCAGGCGCAGGCTATGGCGCTTATCGGATCGTCGATGTAATATTTGTTTATAAGATGCGCTACAACTTCGGTGTCGGTTTCCGAGGAAAACTTTTCCCCGAGTTTTGTAAGGGAAGAACGCAACTCTGCATAATTTTCTATTATTCCGTTATGTACAACTGTAACTTTTCCGTACCTGTGGGGATGTGAATTTATGTCCGACGGCGCACCGTGTGTCGCCCATCTCGTATGACCTATCCCTACTTTGCCCTCTGTTCCGCCTTCGCTTTTAATCTTTTCCGCAAGGGATGAGAGCCTGCCTTTTGATTTTTTTACTACAATGCCGTCTTTTCCCGATATGCAAACCCCTGCGGAGTCATATCCTCTGTATTCGAGTTTTGAAAGACCGTCAAGCAAAACAGGCACCGCTTCATTGTTGCCTGCGTAACCAACTATTCCACACATATTTTTTCCTTTCGTTATGGGAGCCTTTTTGAATTTACATACACATACCCGCCCGTTTTCAGAATAAAGAGAAAAAAGGCAGCCCAAAAGACTTCCCGAAGTCTGATTTCATTTTATGTGCTTTTCGGCTCTTTGTTATCCGATTACCCGAATTTTTTAAGCCGAAATTTCGCCTGCACAAAACGGAAGGTATCCGCCGAATCTTTCGATAAACCTTCTCCTCGTCAACCATGTGTGGATTTTGGTCCCGGCGCTTGCTATCTCCATAGCCACGGCATGTCAAAAGTAAGTCCTCCGTGTTTACTCCGACACTACTATTATAATCACATTGAAAACGATTGTCAACGCCAAAATAATGGCGACAAAATAAAAAATAATATTGATATTAACGACTATTTATGATAGAATGTGATAAACGAAATTTTCCGGAGGAATTTTTATGACAGAAAAGGTTGCAATACTTGATTGCGGCGGACAGTACACAAAGGTTATAGACCGCAAGGTGAGGGAACTCGGCGTATACACGGATATATTTCCGCTCGGAGTCGATCCCGATAAAATAAAGGATCACAACGCCATAATACTCAGCGGAGGTCCGTCAAGCGTGTGGAGCGACGGAGCGCCGAAATACGATAAAAGGATATTTTCTCTCGGCAAGCCGATGCTCGGGATATGTTACGGTATGCAACTTATCAATGAGTACTTCGGAGGAGTGGTAAAACCCGGGGTAAAGACGGAGTACGGTCAGATACTCATAGATATCGACAATACCTGCCCCGTATTTGACGGGCTCTCTGACAAGGAATACGTTCTCATGTCCCACGGAGATGCGGTTGCCAAGGTTGCAGACGGCTTCCGGGTTGTCGCTTCCACCGAGGGCGTCGTTGCGGGAATATGGAATGGAGAAAAGAAGATAACAGGCGTTCAGTTTCATCCCGAGGTTGAGCCGACGGTAAACGGAATGAAAATATTTGAAAACTTTCTTCGCAAGGTCTGCGCGCTGAAAGAGGTATATGCCCTTGAGGACAGAATAGAAACGTCGGTAAGAATGATAAGAGAGCGCGTCGGCGAAAACGGCAAAGTCGTCGTTCTGGTATCCGGTGGCGTTGACTCGGCAGTTACCGCGGCACTTCTTACAAAGGCGCTCCGTCCCGATCAGGTTTACGGTATTCATATTGACCACGGTATGATGAGAAAGAACGAGAGCGATCTTATATGCGAAAATCTCGCAAAACTCGGACTTGTAAATATGCAAAGGATAAACGCCGAGGACGAGTTTTTCAACACACCCTTAACAATTGACGGAGTGGAGTATAAGCCGCTTTGTCAAACCTGTGAGCCGGAGAAAAAAAGAGCGATAATAGGCCATATGTTCTTCGTTGTCACTGAGGAGGCGGCAAAAAAACTCAATCTCGATTTCGATACCGCATTTCTCGCCCAGGGAACTTTGCGCCCCGACCTTATAGAATCGGGCAACCCCGACGTCAGCGGATATGCAAACAAGATAAAAACGCATCATAACGACGTCGGAGTAATAAGGACTTTAAGGGATAAAGGCCATGTCATAGAAACCAACTGGGATTGGCACAAGGACGAGGTAAGGCAAGTTGCAAGGATGCTCGGTCTTGACGAGGAAATAGCGTCCCGCCAGCCGTTCCCCGGACCCGGGCTTGGCGTCCGTATGATATGTACGGACTATATAGGCACTTTTAACGATGCGGACAAGATAAACAAACTTGACGAGGTTGTGTCGGGTTATCCGTACGACAGCGATATAGCGCCTATCCGTTCGGTAGGCGTTCAGGGCGATAACCGTTCGTACAGAAGTATGGCTATACTCTATAACAACGTAAAGGGCAAGGATGCTCTTGACTGCGATTTTGAAAATCTTTATTCGCTTGCAAAACTTATTCCGAATAAACTTGACTATATAAACAGAGTCACCTACTGTACCAATAAGAACGAAATGCAGGGAGCAACTTTTTGCACCCCTATGCACATAAATCACGAAAACGCCGAACTTTTAAGAGAACTTGACGCCATAGTGACAAAGCACCTGATGAACAAAAAGACTGCTCAGTGCTTCGCAGTTTTGCTGCCCATCTCCTGCGACGAGGGCAAACGTTTCTCTGTAGCAATGAGAGCCGTATGCACAAGCGACTTTATGACCGCGCGCAGCGCAATGCCGGGCGTCGATTTCCCGATAGACGAACTCAAAGCCGCAACCAAAGAGATAATGGATAACTTCGGAGATAAAATATCTCTCGTCCTCTACGACGTAACGGGTAAACCTCCCGCCACCGTCGAGTGGGAATGAAAATTTACAAAAGCGCCTGAACAATGTAGAGCAGCTTTTTAATGACGTTTTACAAATGCCGTTTATCAACATAAAACGACACGGATTTATTTGGAAATTTGCACAAACGAATCGAAATATGTTGACATAAAGAAATAAATAAGTTATAATTATAACTTAGGAATATCAGCCACTGAAAACAGGTTGAATATTTCTGAAAATTGCAGAAATATGCAATAATCTGACTCCGGAAGCTATTGTATATTATGCTGATAAAAAAGATGTGAGAGGTTTAACTGCTGTGAAAGGTATAATTCTTGCCGGGGGCAAAGGGACCCGCCTTTATCCAAGCACAATTTCGGTCTCAAAACAGTTATTGACAATATATGATAAGCCGCTTATATATTATCCGTTGTCTGTGCTGCTGCTTGCCGGAATAAAAGATATTCTCGTAATATCCACTCCCGACGATACTCCGAATTACAGAAAACTGTTGGGAGACGGGAGTCGTATAGGAATACATATCGAATATAAAGTTCAGGACAAGCCCCGCGGACTTGCAGATGCATTTATTCTCGGTGAAGATTTCATCGGGAACGACAGCGTGTGCCTTGTTCTCGGAGACAATGTATTTTACGGACAAGGACTCAGTACATATCTGAGAACTGCGATGGCACAGGTTGAAAACGGAGGGGCAACCGTTTTCGGTTACCCGGTTGCAAATCCGCGTGAATTCGGCGTTGTAGAGTTTGATAAGAACAACAAAGTTATTTCCATACAGGAAAAGCCTGCGGAACCAAAATCGAATTATGCGGTTCTGGGGTTGTATTTTTATGATAACAAAGTTGTTGATATGGCAAAAAAAGTGGAGCCTTCTGCTCGCGGTGAGATTGAAATAACATCGATAAACAACCGGTATTTGTCGGAAGGAAAACTTAATGTAATTCTCATGGGGCGCGGAATGGCATGGCTTGATACAGGCTCACCGAAAAGAATGCTGAAAGCCGCTGAGTTTGTACAGAGCGTTCAGGATATGCAGGGCTTTTATATTTCATGCATCGAGGAGATTGCATGGAGACGTGGATTTATAACGACGGAACAGTTGAAAAAACTCGGAGAAGAGATGAAAATGACCGAGTACGGACAGTATATTATGAAGTTGGCGGAGGATAGTCAATGAAGATCATAGTGACCGGTGGAGCCGGATTTATCGGAGGAAATTTTGTTCATTATATGGCGAAAAATCATCCGGATTATAAGATAATCTGTGTTGATTGTCTCACTTATGCAGGGAATTTTGAAACCATTGCACCCCTGACACGCAACCCGAATTTTAAGTTTTACAAAGTTGATATAACCGATCGCGATGCTGTTTTCAACGTTTTCGAAAACGAGCATCCTGATGTTGTCATAAACTTTGCCGCGGAAAGTCATGTTGACCGTTCAATTGAAAATCCGGGCGTATTTTTGAATACCAATATAGTGGGAACTTCCGTTATGATGGATGCCTGCCGGAAATACGGCATAGAGCGTTTTCATCAGGTATCAACGGACGAAGTGTATGGGGATTTGCCCCTTGACAGACCGGATATGCTGTTTACTGAGTCCACTCCGTTACACACAAGTTCACCGTATTCCGCATCCAAAGCAAGCGCTGATTTACTTGTGCAGGCATATTACAGGACGTACGGTTTACCGATAACAATCTCTCGCTGTTCAAATAACTACGGGCCGTATCAGTTTCCGGAAAAACTCATTCCGTTAATGATAGCCAATGCGTTGCATGATAAGCCTTTACCGGTTTACGGAGAGGGACTGAATGTGCGGGACTGGCTGTATGTCGAAGATCACTGTCGAGCGATTGATATGATAATTCATAAAGGTCGTGTCGGAGAAGTGTATAATATCGGCGGGCACAATGAGATGAGAAACATCGATATCGTCAGGATAATATGTAAGGCACTTGATAAACCCGAGAGCCTTATAACACATGTAACTGATCGCAAAGGACACGACAGACGATACGCAATTGACCCGACAAAGATACACAACGAGCTTGGATGGCTCCCGGAAACAAAATTTGCAGACGGGATTCAGAAGACTATTCAGTGGTATCTTGAAAACCGTGAGTGGTGGGAACATATCATCAACGGCGAATATAAGGACTATTACGCAAAAATGTACGGGAACAGATAACATACTACATAAAAAGGAAAGTGAAATAAATGAGTAAAGATGTCATTCGGGTTACAATGTCTTCAATGCCTCCTTTTGACGAATATTGTAAGGAAATCCGATCAATCTGGGACAGCCATTGGCTGACCAACTTCGGAGAGAAGCATCAGGAATTGGAAAGGCAACTCGTTAAATATCTGGATATACCAAATATACATTTGTTTTCAAACGGGCATCAGGCGCTTGAGATAGCAATTGATGCTCTTGAACTTACGGGAGAGGTAATTACGACCCCTTTTACCTTTGCGTCCACGACTTTGGCGATTATGAGAAAAGGGCTTACGCCTGTATTTTGCGATATCGATGAGAACGATTATACCATTGACGCAGATAAAATCGAATCACTTATTACGGAAAAAACTAGCGCCATTATGCCGGTACATGTTTACGGCAATATTTGCAATTATAAAAAGATAGAGCAGCTGGCATCCAAGTATAATTTAAAAGTGATATATGACGGTGCACATGCGTTCGGAGAAAAAGTCGACGGAAGAAGTGTAGCCTCTCTCGGAGACATTACAATGTTCAGTTTTCATGCTACAAAAGTGTTCAATTCGATTGAGGGAGGTTGCCTTGCGTTTAAAGACAGCAATCTCAAGGATAGGATTCACGCTCTGTGCCAGTTCGGATTTTCCGGAGAGGATGATGTAAGCGTTCTTGGTACAAACTCAAAAATGAACGAATTTCAGGCCGCGATGGGAATTTGTAATATGCGCCATATAAACGAATACATCGATAAGAGGAAGGCATGCGTCGGCAGATATCGCGAACGCCTCGACGGAATAGACGGAATAACTCTCTGTAAAGAAAAAGAAAACACGGTTTACAACTATTCTTATTTTCCTGTTGTTTTCGATGAAAAGATATTGGGGAAAAACCGCGACGATATAGCAAAGGCTCTCGAGAGCGAAAATATTTTTGCAAGGAAATATTTCTATCCCATAACATCTGATTTTACGGCGATTCGGGAAAAATGCAGTCCGGCGGATACACCTGTAGCAAAAAGAATCTCGGAGAACGTTCTCACGCTTCCGCTCTATGCCGAACTTTCTTTCGAAGATATAGACAGGATATGCGATACGATTCTACGGTGTTGTAAGGCTTGACATGAGTTTGGTATCTGTATTGATTATCGCGCATAACCAACGAAAATATATTTCCGAAGCGGTTAACAGCGTGCTGTCTCAGCAGGGTGATGTTGATTATGAAATATTGATAGGCGACGATTGCTCGACCGACGGTACAACCGACATACTTGAAGAGTTCAGGTCGCGGTTTCCCGACAAAATAAAATTGTTTGTCAGGGAAAAGAACATAGGTGCATCGAAAAATTTATATCTGTTGCTTGCGGCAGCTTCCGGAAAGTATGTGGCAACGTTGGAAGGCGACGATTATTGGTGTGATAAATATAAACTTATCTCACAGGTTGAGTTTATGGAAACGCATCCTCGATTTATAGGCTGCTGCGGGGATTGTACTTTGATCGGAGAGGACGGAAGGCTCTCGGGTGATGGCTTTTTGCCGTGGATATCTTATAACCGGAAATTTACATTCAAGAGTTTTAAGGGGATATTTTTACCGGGTCAGACAAGTACGATGATGTACCGTAATATTTTCAGCGAGTATCCGGAACTTAGAAATATGTACGAGGTACATCCCCAGATTTCAGACAGAACCATTGTAATGTTGTATTCGATGAAGGGAAATTTTTATCGATTGAGCAGAATACTCGGTTGCTATCGTAAATTTTCCGACGGGAGCGTTACAGACAAAATTTATAAAAATGAAAATTCCGTTGTTGATTACGACATAAATGAAAAATTATCACAATTAGCGTCGGATATTGAAAATAAAAAAATTTGTTTCAGGACAAGAAAACTGAAAATATGCGGCAGTGCATTGATAAAATCACTTATCCGCAAGAGCCCTGCAAATTCAGAATGCTTAAAGCAAGTAATATCCCGCGTAGGAAAAATTAAATTCATTGCCATATCACCGATTGCGGTATTTGTCGCGATTATGACAAAACTTTCGGAGAAAATAAGAAAGATAAAATTTGAAATTAGGAGCAAAAACCGATGAAAAACGTACTTGTTTTTCCCGCAGGTTCCGAAATAGGACTTGAAATAAATAACGCACTGAAATATTCCAAGCATTTCAAAGTATACGGGTTGACCAGTACGCCTAATCACAGCGAATATGTTTTTTCAAATTGCATTACCGGGGTGCCGTATTTTGATTCTCCGGATTTTATTGAAAAACTCAATGAAGTGATTAAGGAGTATGAAATAGATTACATATATCCGGCGTACGATGATATTCAACTGTTTCTTGTGCAAAATGCAGATAAAATAAACGCTGTGATTGTTTCCGCTGATCTTTACACAACGGAGATCTGCCGTTCAAAATCAAAAACATACAGGCTTTTCAAAGACGAGGATTTTGTGCCGGATACATACTCTGAGAGTGAGGTTAAGAAATTTCCCGTGTTTGTAAAGCCGGATGTCGGACAAGGTGCGCAGGGCGCTCTGAAAGTGAACGACGCGGCGGAACTTAAATATGCATTGAATGAAAACCCCGGGAGAATAATATGTGAGTATCTCAGCGGTGAAGAATATACTGTTGACTGTTTCACAGACAATGACGGAAATTTATTGTGCTTTAAAATGCGAAACAGAAAACGGATAAGGACAGGTATAAGCGTAAGCAGCGAGATTTTGCCCGAAGATGAAAAGGTAAAGCAAATTGCAAAAATTATCAACAGTCGTCTTCATTTCAAAGGTGCATGGTTTTTCCAGCTGAAAAGAAATGATTCCGGAGAATATCGGTTGATGGAGGTTGCCCCCAGAATTGCGGGGACAATGGGAATAACCCGAAATCTCGGGCTTAACTATCCGATGATGACTTTATTTTGTTTTGAAGGCGTTCCCGTAACGGTTATTGACAATAAGTACAGTATAACGGTCGACCGTGCATTTATAAGCCGTTATAAAACAGATATCGAATATTCCTGGGTCTATGTGGATTTTGATGACACGGTTCATCTGGGAGATAAAGTAAATACAATTCTTATGATGTTTCTTTATCAGGCGAAAAATCAGGGTAAGAACATCGTGCTTTTAAGCCGGCACAGTAAAGATATCCATTCGAGCCTTAAGGATTTTCATATCAGCGAGGAACTTTTCAGTGATATTATCGTTATTGACAACGATAAACCTAAGTCATCATATATAGTACAAAAGTCTGCAATATTTATCGATGACGCTTTCAGCGAGCGTTATGATGTGAGCCGTGTCTGCGGCATTCCTGTTTTTGATTGCAGCGAAGTGGAAGCGCTTTTGGACTGGAGAGTTTAAAATAAACAAATTGAAGATTGGTATTGGATATGTCAAAAACAAATAAGAAAAGCAACAAAAAGAAATTAACAAAGAAAAAAAAGACAACGGTTCGTAAAAAAGTCAATCCGATAATGGTTTCAATTGTAACCGTTACTTATAATCAGAAGGAATATATAAAAGAGTGCCTTGACAGCCTTGTATGCCAGAAGACTAATTTCAGGTTTCAGATACTTGTCGGTGACGACTGCAGTACTGACGGAACGACAGATATTGTAAGACAATATGCAAAAAGATATCCGGGGTTGATAGTACCTGTTTTAAGACGTAAAAATGTAGGAAGTATGAGAAATTTCGGAGACCTTTGCGAGAGGGCAGTTGCTGCGTCACCTTTTGTCGCATTTTGTGACGGGGATGATTACTGGACCGACGAAAACAAACTCCAATATCAATATGATTACTTGGCTGCGCATCCCGATTTAGGGGGATGTTTCTGCAATGTTCTGATGACGCTGCCGAAAAATCATTTTCTTGAAACGTATTATAAGAGAGCAAAAGATGGAAACATTTATATGCCGGAGTGTATTCCGGAATTTAAAAAATCAAAAAACAATTATTATGATGTAAAGACATTTATGGAGTGTGGGGGAAATCCTACGCCACTCGCTGTAATGCTGCGTGTAAATCAAGATCTTAACCCTCTTCCCGATTGGTTTTACAGAAACAAGTATATAGGCGATTTGCCGATGTTCCTTTTGCATATGGGACGTCGGGGCATGGTGTACCTGGAAGACAAAGTAATGGCTGTATACAGAAAAAACGACAACTCTCTTACAACATACAAGAGCATGGACGAGAACTTTTTGTATACGAGACCGCAGTATCTGATAATGTTGACGGGATTACGACAGTTTTTCATCAGATGGTATGGCGGATACGGCGTTGTTCAGATAGAGAATCGCATTAAATACGAGGCAAGTTTGTATCTGCAGGTGCTGGTCAAGAACAATATGAAAAAAGAAATTGCGGATTTTTTCATAACTTTCCCGGATGCCGGCGTAATTTCCTTAAACGCATATTTGTCATTTTATAACGACAGCAGAAGGATGACAAGAATTTATGGCTGGGAAGGTAATAAAATTGTCGCAAGAAACTCGAAATTTATGCATCTTTTCAAGCCTATAGTAAAGTTATATACCAGATTGTCATTGACAAAAGCGAAAATAAAGAAATTTATTTCCAGACTGAAAAAGTGCAAGTTTTCAAGGAAAGTTTATAATTTTTCCAAATTCATTGCATACTGGCTGAATTGTCTCATACCGAAGAGCAAAAAGAGATGGGCATTTACTTCGTTTTACGCAGGAAACAAATTTTTCGACAATGCAAAGTATTACTATGAATATGTAGTGAAAAACCACCCGGAAATAAAGGCCATTTGGTTTACAAAAAGCAAAGAACTCTATAAGAAACTGAAGGCAAACGGTTACCCTGTCTCTATGAACAATACGATTGCGGGGGCATGGAGGATGGCTCGTTGTTCTGTGGCTGTTACCGACCATTTCAAAATGACGGATTATAATCCGCTGCACGGATTAAGTGACAGAACGAAGATAGTCCAACTCTGGCATGGCGTCGGTCTTAAATCTATGGGCAATGGCAAGGAAGTTAAAAATACCGATGTTGCCGGGGTAATGTACAGCACCGACATAATTGCACAGCCGGGAGATTCCGCAGGCACGAGATTTATAAAGAAAATCAAGTATTTCAGGCATGCTTATTTCAGAGAATTGTTCGAGAAATATTTTCTGTTTGTTTGTCCCGGTCAGGAACGGATAGATATGTTCGGAAAGAGATGGAACATACCGGAGTCAAGTTATTTCATGGCAGGTCATCCGAGAAATTTGCCTGTATATAATTCATTGAGTTCACCTTCAAAAAATTATGTGATATATGCGCCGACTTATCGTATGAAAGAGGAAGACGAGAAGTCGCTTGTTAAAAATTTTCTTGACAGTGTCAGTATGATTCAGGAAACCATGGAAAAATACGATTCGGTATTTGTCCTTCGTCTTCATCCGAACACATGGCGCAATTATTCGAAATTAATCAAACCGGTTATAAAAAAATATGACAGAATAAAATTTGATGATGAAAAGGATATTTATCCGAGAATAAACGATTACGCAGTAATAATTTCCGATTACTCTTCCATAGCATACGATTTCTTATTATTTGACAAAGCAGCAGTGTTCTTTTGCTATGACTATGAAACATTTTGTAAAAATGATACCGATATGAATCTCGATTATATGGAAGCAACTCCCGGTCCTAAAACTTACACCTGGGAAGAAACAATGGAAGAAGTGGGAAAATATCTTGAAGATCCTCAGAAGGACGCCGGGTGGCGAAAAGAAGTATTGAAGTATTTCTTTGATGAGACAGCCAACGGACCGGATAATTCAGAGAGAATAACACAGGAAATCAAACGTCGTTTGAAGATGAAGAAATAGGGAGAAAAAGATGAATATAGCGGTTATATTTGCAGGCGGTGTAGGTGCCAGAATGAACAGCAAGGAAAGACCTAAACAGTTTTTGGAAGTACACGGAGAACCGATAATAATCCACACATTGAAAGTGTTTGAGAACAACCCACGCATAGATGCAATAGTTGTAGTATGCGTTGACGGATGGATTGATCATCTGAACATGTTGCTTGACAAGTACAACATAAGGAAAGTTAAGATGATAAAGAAGGGCGGCACTTCCGGTCAGCAGTCGATCTACTTCGGCTTATGTGCGGCGGAGGAGATTGCAGGGGAGGACAAAGATAAATGCATCGTTCTTATCCATGATGGAGTAAGACCTCTCATTACCTCTCAGACTATTGATGACAACATTGATTGTGTGCTTAAATACGGGAGTTGCATCACTTGTGTTAAGGCACAGGAAACGGTTCTGATGGCAGACGAAGACGGCAGAATATTATCAGTGCCTCCACGCAAAGATTGTAAACTCGCACGCGCCCCGCAGAGTTTCTGGCTTAAAGATATTCTTGAAGCGCATCGTCAGTCTTTGAAATCCGGGTTGAACGATTTTATCGATTCCTGTTCAATGATGAAATTTTACGGCAAAGAACTTCACCTGACGGAAGGCCCGAAGGATAACATTAAAATAACCACGCCGGAAGATTTTTATATTATGAGAGCGATTCTTGATGCAAGGGAGGATTCTCAAATCAATGGCTATTGATTTGTCTTTGCAAGATAAAATTCTGGAAGAGGATTTTGAGTCTGTTGAATCTGACGGATTGAGATTGAAAGATTTTTACGGTTCTTCGTTTCTCATAACGGGTAGCACAGGGCTTATAGGATCGCTCATGGTCAAAACGCTGCTTTACTACAACAGAAAATACGATCTGAAAATTAAGATTTATGCTGTTGTCAGAAATATAGAAAAAGCAAAGTCTGTTTTTTCACAGGAATCAGACAATACGGCGCTTTCTTTTGTGGTAACGGAAGATTTAGGGAGCGGAAATTTTGAATTTTCGGATAAAGTCGACTTTATAATCCATACGGCAGCCATAACAAACTCAAAGGAAATGGTAACATTCCCGGTATCTGTTCTTGTTTCGGCGTTCAACAGTACCGATTCATTGCTCAAAATTGCCCGTGATAATAACGCGTCAATGGTATATCTTTCTTCGATGGAGGTATACGGAAACATCGAAAAAAATGAGATGACAGATGAAAAGTCGCTTGGCTATATTGATCTTTCCTCCGTCAGAAGTTGTTATCCGGAAAGCAAGCGCGCATGTGAGTGCTTGTGCAACGCCTATTCGGCGCAATACGGAGTCAATGTAACAACGGCAAGGCTTGCACAGACCTTCGGTGCGGGGATTCTCCCGACAGAAAACAGGGTGTTTGCTCAATTCGCAAGGAGCGTTATCGACGGAAACGATATAGTCCTTCACACAAATGGATTGTCAGAGGGTAACTATGTATATACATCTGATGCAATAAGAGCAATTCTTATATTGTTGAAAAAAGGCAAGTACAAAGAAGCATACAATATATGCAATCCGGCAAGCCATACAACTATAATAGAAATGGCTCGGATGGTTGCTCATAATATTGCGGAGGATAAAATAAAAGTTGTTATTGACATTCCTTCGGATTCAATGAAATACGGATACGCTCCGAACACAAAACTGTTTTTGGATAATACCAAGCTTTGTTCTCTCGGGTGGAAGCCTCAAGTAGGATTGGAACAGGCATATAGAAAGCTTATAAGTTGGATTAAAGTTCAATAAAACAGTTAAAATGATATTTTTTGACCCGTTGATTTTGTGTTCGGAGTCCTGATTTGTGTAATTAAACCATACAGTATGTAACTTATTAAGCATATTGTCCGGTACGGAGAAATTTTCGCTTATGAAAAACGCTTTGTTCTTATGTTGCCATAATTCGTACAGCATAATTCCGCCTTTATTTAATCCAATACAATGCGGGGCGGCTTTGAACCCGTGTATTGCCGGCGTAATTCACGATAATGATGGCGAAAATATATCGATAAAAAATCGTGAATATTGCGAACTTACAGCTCATTACTATGCCTGGAAAAACATTTCTGCCGATTATTACGGCTTTTGTCATTACCGAAGGCTTTTTTGCATTGATGACAGCATAAAGCGCCCGTATCTTGTATTTTCACAATTGACCGATGAAAGACTTCTCGGCACCGGGGAACAATGGGAAAAACTTATTTCCGGATACGAAATTATAGCTCCGCGTAGTGAAAATATGGGCCTGACGGTTCGCGAACACTATTGCGGCTCCCAGTATCATTACGCCGATGATTTGAATTTGTTCATAAAAATACTTAAAAAGCAATCTCCGCATCTTTCTGAAACTGTTGAAAAGTATTTATCACAGCAAAGGCAATATTTTTGTAATATGTTTATTATGGATAAGGCTCACTTTTACGAGTACTGTGATATACTTTTCAATGCATTGAACGAATTTGATTTGCTGAAAAAGCCCCATGGAGATTTTCAGTCTGACAGAGCGGACGGATATTTAGGGGAGATATTTACCGGAATATATATATCATACTGTTACGAAAATAAAGTCCTGATAAAAGAACTTCCCCGGCTTGATATCTGCTGCTCGGCTAAAAAAAGAATTTCAGATGCACTTTTCCCACCTGAGAGCAAGAGAAGATTTTTAGCTAAAAAGATTGTCAAGGGTTTAAGGAGAAAATAAATGTACGATTATCTTGTTGTAGGAGCGGGATTATTCGGCGCCGTATTTGCAAGAGAGATGACGGACAGAGGAAAAAAATGTCTGGTTATCGATAAACGTCCGCATATCGGAGGAAATTGCTATACCGAGCAAACGGAAGGCATAAATGTTCATAAATACGGCGCGCATATATTTCATACTTCGGATAGTGAGATATGGAATTATGTAAACAAATATGCAGAATTCAACAACTTTATCAATTCACCGCTCGCCGTATATAAGGGTCAGATTTACAACCTGCCCTTCAATATGAACACATTCAGCAAAATGTGGGGCATAAAAACGCCTTCCGAGGCAAAAAAGATAATATCGGAACAAATTCTGCATTCCGGAATTTCATCACCCAACAATCTGGAAGAGAAAGCGATATCCTTGGTTGGAACTGATATATATGAGAAACTAATCAAGGGATATACCGAAAAACAATGGGGCAGAAAATGCAAAGATCTCCCTGCCTTCATAATTGACAGAATTCCGATAAGATTTACCTATGACAATAATTATTTCAACGATATATATCAGGGCGTTCCGATAGGCGGTTATTCAGTGATTTTCGATAAATTGCTGGATGGTATCGAGGTATTGCTGAACACCGATTATAAGCAGATTGAAAAATCGGTTGATGCACTTAAAACGGTTTACAGCGGACCGATAGATGAATATTTTGATTACTGTTATGGCGAGCTGGAGTACCGTTGCGTTCGTTTTGAAGAAGAGATTTTATGTTGTGAAAATTATCAAGGGAACGCCGTGGTGAATTATACATCATCAGACATACCGTATACACGTATAATAGAACACAAACATTTCGAATACGGGACGCAGAAAACAACAGTTATAAGTCGTGAATATCCGGCAGAATGGCATAAGGGTATGGATCCTTACTATCCTGTCAATGATAAAAAAAATATGGCGCTGTATTCAAAGTATCGGGAACTTTCGGCTTTACATCCCGATGTTATTTTCGGCGGACGTCTGGGACGATATGAGTATCTTGATATGGACAAGGTTATCCGGGCAGCATTAGACGCTGTCAGGGATGAAGAAACAGGGTCTCAGGAAGTTTGAAATAACTTAAAAACAAAATGTTTTGTATATCCGTTTCATGCTGTTAAACGCAAATAAAACCGCCAGCGGATAAAAAGCAGTTATAGATGCATTCCGGGTGAGAGCGATTGATAACTTCGGAGATAAAATATCTCTTATACTCTATGACGTAACGCCACTACCGCCCATACCGAGTGCAAATAAAAAATGCCCGAGGGGGCATTTTTTTATTTGCAAAAATGAACGCATTGACTTTTAGCCAAAACATTTTTCGGTTTTTTGCATATATTATTGACTATACGGTCAATTTATGCTATAATACCGACTGAACGTCCGAAAAAGGAGAAAAATATGAAGAAAAGCGAAAAAACGAAAATCACCGTTTCAAAGATAACCGGGGTCGCAATGGACGAGTTCGGCACAAACGGTTATATCGGCGGCACGATAAATAATATATGTAAGTCGGGAATAAACAAAGGACTTATCTATCATAATTTTACGGGCAAGGACGGTCTTTACCTGTTCTGCTTAAAAAAGAGTTGCGATACTTTTACGGAATATATCCGCAAAAGAGGCGGAGAGGAAAGCCTGGAAAAATATATGTCCGTCCGTATGGAATTTTTTAAGGCGTTTCCAAACGAGGCGCATATCTTTTTTGAGGCGCTTCTTATGCCGCAAAGCCATCTGTCAGAGGAAATAAGCGAAGCGCTCGATAGTTTTAACAAACTCAACGAAAGCATTTATAAAAAGACGGTCGATACGCTCGTTTTAAGAAAAGGCATAACGAAGGACGACGCCCTTTCGTATTTCCGCCTTATGCAGACTATGTTTAACGGATATTTCAGCAGCCCGCTTTACAGGGGTGTCGAGCTTGGGAAAAGAGTAAAGATACACGAGGAAAACGTGATGAAGCTTTTTGACTTTATGCTCTACGGTATCGCAGAGGAGAGAGAGTAAATGGTATTGTATTTATTTCGCTGGATAGCGGTTTTAATAATTGCCTTTATTGCGGGAAAACTTATGTCAAAAATCAGGATGCCCGCAATTCTCGGCTGGCTTATCGTCGGCATGATATTCGGTCCTCACGCCGTCGGACTTATGCCGACGGAACTTATGGACTCCGATTGGTACAAGGTAATTATAATGTGGATGCAATGTGCCTTCGGCTTGATGCTCGGCACGGAACTTGTATGGAAAAAACTTAAAAACTACGGCAAGGCGCTTGTAATAACAACAATGACGCAGTCGCTCGGCACCTTTGCAGTCGTCAGCCTTGTGTTCGGAATAATCTTTTCACTTTCCGATATACCGATATACCTTGCTTTTGCGTTCGGAGGGATTGCACTTGCCACAGCTCCCGCCCCCGCTTTATCAATAGTCAATGAATTTCACGCCAAGGGCCCCGTTACCGATACTCTTTTGCCGATGGCGGTACTTGACGATATAGTCGGAATTATTGTGTTCTTTACCGTAAATTCTCTTATAGCAAGAGAGGTTTCGGGCGGCTCCATGCCGTTTTATATGATACCAGTTATGATTCTTTTGCCCGTTGCCATAGGAATTATTGTCGGCTTGCCCGTAGGGCTTTTGCTCAAACGTGTAAAAGGCAAGGCAAAAACGCTTGCCGTCTTGCTTCTCGGAATTACCTGTACAATGGTTATCGGCTGGATTTTCAATACGTTTTTGCTCTCGGGAATAACGCTCAATTATATGCTTATGGGTGTTTCATTCTCTGCGGTTTTCAGCAATATGGTAAGCGAGGAGCGCCTTGCCGAAATCACTGCTGATTTCTCTCCGATACTTGGCATTTCGTTGCTTGCCGCCATAGTCGATCTCGGCGCACCCCTTAACTATCGCCTGATACTCGGCGCAGGCATTTATACCTTCGTTTATATATCCGCACGTATCGTCGGAAAATACTTCGGCGCAAGGCTCGGCGCAAAGGCAACAAATATGGCGCCCACCGTTCAGAAATATCTCGGGCTTACCCTTTTGCCTCATTCGGGCGTTTCCCTTGTTTTTACGGGAATTATCTGTACAACGCTCTCGGCTACACGCTCAGACCTTGCAGGCATAGTGCAAGGCACGGTTGCGGCAGCGGCAGTAATAAACGAAATTATTGCGGTAATTGCCGCAAAGAAAGGCTTCGAGCTTGCCGGAGAGATAGAGAAGCCGAAAAAGAAAAACACCGTCGCGCAGGATAAATAACATTATTAAAAAATACTCTATACAATATCAAGGCTGATGCAAATTTTGGTTTGTGGCGGCCTTATTTTTGTCAAAAAGAGCGGTGTATCATATAATTATATCGTCAGACCTTTTAAAAAAAGGTAAAATCAGTTTTTGAGAGGTGTTTCTTTTGAAAAAGCCGACGGTGTGTCTGATTTTCGGCGGAAAATCGAACGAATACGAGGTGTCGCTGCACTCCGCATTTGCGGTTGCTTCGCATATTGACAAAGAGAAATACGAGGTTTTGAAGCTCGGCATAACGAAAGAGGGCGAGTGGTACCTTTTTGACGGTGACGAAAGAGCGATTTTTAACGACACGGCGCGTTTGGGGAGGACGGCAGAATACAGGGCGCTCTTGAGATGTCGGGCATAAAATTTGTCGGTTGCGGATATTTGTCAAGTGCTATCTGTATGGACAAATATCTTACCAAACTCGTGGCGGAAGATATCGGTGTCCCGTGTGCAAAAAGCGTTGTCGCTTATAAAGGAGAGCTTGCAAGCAGGGAGACCTTGAGGGAAAAAATATCAAAAATCGGCTATCCCGTGTTTATAAAACCATGCCGCTCAGGCTCATCGGTGGGCATTTCAAAGGTGAACCACGCAAGCGAACTCGATACCGCGCTTGAAAAAGCTTTTTACTGCTCGGACCGAGTAATTGCCGAGGAAGCGGTAGACGGTAAAGAGGTGGAAGCGGCGGTTATGTGCGACGGCGGCAGAATAAGAGTAAGCACCCTTGGCGAGATAGGCTACTTTGGTGAATTTTACGATTACGACACGAAGTATAAGGACAAAACCGTCAGTTATATAATCCCCGCAAAAACAGAAAAGCAAAGCGAGCGCGCCATAAGAAACTACTGCCAGAAACTGTTTTACTCACTTGAATGCAAGGGCTTTTGCCGTATGGACTTTTTCGTTAAAAAAGACGGGGGAGTGTTGTTTAACGAGGTAAATTCAATACCCGGCTTTACCGACATAAGTATGTTCCCAAAACTCTTTATAAACGACGGGTACTCCTTTTCGTTGCTTATTGATGCTCTGATAACAAATGAAATAAACGGCGGATCGACCCCGCATATTATGATGACGTGGTGAAATAAAGCGGAATATTTTTCAAAGGTATTGAATTTGAGAGCTTTTTTATTTATAATATAGAAAGAGGACGGATATGAACTTTAATACCGCTTCGCTTATAGGATACGGAGTATCAAACAAGGCGGCGCTTTCCTATTTTACAAAAAACGGGATACACCCCACCGTCAGATGCGAAAAGCCGTGCGATTTACCGCTTGGCACCTCGGGCATTTTCGGTGACGGATATCTTTTGACAAACGAGGACATTATTATTCGCTCCCCCTCCGTGCGTCCCGATAAAATATCGGGCAGAGGATATATAACGACGGAAGCGTCATTTGCCATGTCACTTACAAAGTCAAAAAAGATAGGAGTGACAGGCTCGGACGGCAAGAGTACGACATCAACGCTCATATATTTGATGCTTGAAAAAACCGGCAAAGCGTATCTTTGCGGCAATATCGGCAAGCCTGTTATTGATTTTGCACCGTGCGCCGAGGAAAATTCTTTTATAGTTGCCGAGCTGTCAAGTTTTCAGCTTATGGATTTTACCGCATCGCTCGATACGTGCGTGGTTACCAATATTACAGAAAACCATCTTGATTGGCACACCTCGATGGGCGAATACATTGACGCAAAGAAAAATATAGTCTTAATCTCGTCAAGGGCGGTTCTCAATTACGACGATTTTACCGTTCGGGAGTTTGCCTCTTGCAAACCACCCGAGGATATAACCTGTTTTTCCTTAAAAGAAACAAAAAAGCCTGAGGAGTGTGCGCATTTTGTCACGGTGGAGGGCGGTTATCTTTGCTACGACGGCATAAAAATCATAAAAACGGACGAAATAAGGCTGCGCGGAAAGTTTAATCTTATGAATGCAATGGCATCGGTCGGTGCGGCTTTTGAATATGTGCCGACAGACGATATACGGGAGGTACTCTCGTCTTTTGAAGGTGTTAAATCAAGAATGCAATTTGTGGGAAAAGTCGGTGGAGTATCGTTTTTTGATTCCTCGATAGACTCTACACCGTCAAGAACGGCGGCTACTGCAAGTACATTTGACAAATCCAAAACCGTCATTATTCTGGGCGGATACGACAAAAATCTA
Source organism: uncultured Clostridia bacterium (assembly GCA_945936265.1). GTDB lineage: Bacteria > Bacillota > Clostridia > Oscillospirales > CAG-272 > RGIG2000. The sequence goes on along the minus strand of CAMETB010000001.1, from coordinate 9,530 downwards.
ACCTACGATATTCTCGGCAAGGCACTATGCGGCATAAAAGCGATCGTTATCTGCGGAGAGAACAGAGAAAAAATATATGAATCCGTTTTTGATGTATGCGACAATATAACGGTGACTGAAAACTTTGATGAGGCGGTTACACAAGCGTTTTCAAAAGCGAAATGCGGAGACAGCGTTCTTTTATCTCCCGCTTCCGCAAGTTTTGATATGTTTGAAAACTACAGGGAACGCTCGTTGAGATTTTGTAAAATATTTTCCGGACTTAGAAAAAATGAGAATTGAAAAAGGAGTAATAAGATATGGAAAAAACAAAGGAAATATTAAAAGACCTTTGTTCTGCGGTAAGCGTTTCGGGGCATGAACACGCCTCGGCAAAAAAACTTGCCGACAGATACGGGGGTTATTTTGATAATGCCTACGTCGATAAATTCGGCAACTGTGTTTTCGTTATGAAATCCGAGTGCGAACACGCGCCGAAACTTCTTGTCGACGCTCACTTTGACGAGGTGGGTATGGTTGTTTCGTCAATCGAGGAAGACGGATTTTTGCATATTTCGGACGTGGGGGGACTTGACACAAGGATTTTTCCCGCCGCTGAGGTAACGGTTTACGGGAAAAAAGAGATATACGGTGTAATAGCGTCAACCCCTCCCCATCTGCAGAGCGAAAAGTCGTCCAAATCCACTCCTAAGATAGACGATATAATAATAGACACAGGCTACACAAAAGAGGAACTTTCTTCTATTGTCCGTGTGGGAGACCCGGTCCGCCTGAAAGGTGATTTTAAGGAGATATCAAACGGTTACGTTTTGTCACGTGCGCTTGACGATAAAGCGTGCGTTTGCGCCGCTCTCGTTTCTCTTATGAATACGGACAAGTCAAAACTCGCATATGATGTTTATCTTACGGTTTCCGCGCAGGAGGAAACTGGCGGATGCGGTGCTTCGTTTGTAGCATCGGATATAAAGCCCGACCTTGCCATAATAACAGACGTCAATTTTGCAAAATGTGAAAACGTCACGGAGTTTGAGTCAATAGAGTGCGGCGGTGGTGCCGGGATAGATATTTCCGCCCTTACGGACAGGCGTCTTACAAAAGAGATTATGAAAACGGCGGAGCAAAACGGCATTATATATCAGACGATATGTGAGCCGGATTCGACAGGTACCAACAATGAACTTATTATGATAAGCGGCACGGGTGTCCGCACAGCGGTTATGAGTATTCCTCTTATGGCAATGCACACAACGAGCGAGGCGGTATCCATTAAAGACATAGAATCCCTTGCCGATATTTTAAGAGCAATATACGCAACGAAAGGACTTTGAGGAGGAGCAAAAATGAAAGAACTGTTAAAAGAATTTTGCTCCGCCTTCGGACCGAGCGGCTGCGTTGATAGCGTAAGAGATATAATAGTAAAAAATCTTTCGGAACTTAACCCGACAATAGATACCTTGGGTGCGGTTACCATAAGGATAGCAAAAGAGGGAGCACCGAAACTTATGATAAGCGCCCATATGGACGAGGTGGGACTTATGGTAACGGGCATAACCTCAGACGGCTGCGTTAAATTCGGATGCGTCGGCGGTATAGACCCGCTTGTTCTGTCTTCAAAAAGAGTGGTGTCCGAAAACGGAGTTTCGGGTGCGATACTCTCAAAGCCGATACACCTTCAAAGTGCGGACGAGAGAAAAGCGCGCACCGAGATAAAGGATATGTACATCTTTATAGGAGCAAGAAACAAGGAAGAGGCAAAAAAACTTGTCAGAGTCGGAGATTATTTCGCTTTTGATTCGGAATACGTTGAGTTCGGTGACGGATTTATAAAAGCGAAAGCGCTTGATGACAGGCTCGGTTGCGCCGTTATGTGCACCCTTGCAAAAAATCTTATTAAAGTCAAAGACAAAATTCCGTATGACCTTTATTTCTCCTTTACGGACAGAGAGGAACTTGGATTTTCGGGCGCATTTGCCGCCGCCGAGAGGATAAAACCCGACTATGCGATAGTCATTGAGTCAACGGCGGTTGCGGATATTTCGGGAGTTGCGCCGAAATCGAGGGTTGCCGCTTTGGGCAAGGGAGGCGCGATATCCTTCGCCGACAGGGCGACGATATACGACCGTGACTATATGAGATTTGTAACCGATATTCTCGAAAGAGAAAATATAAAATATCAGATAAAGCAGTACGTGTCGGGCGGTAACGACGCATCGCACATTCAAAGAAGCGCGTGTGGGGCAAAAGTTCTTGCAATATCCGCTCCGTCAAGATACATTCACTCACCGTCCGACGTTGTATCTTACAGCGATATAGTAAGTATATACGACGCCGTTTATGCTGTAATAACGAATAAAGATTTGCCTCTTGGGCAAACGGAAAAGGAGAAAATATGATTTCTGTTTTGAAAAAACTCGTAAATGCCACCGGCATTTCAGGCAGGGAAGCACAGGTAAGAGATTTGATAAAAGAGGAGATAGCCCCTTACGTTGATGATATGCAAACCGACGCCATGGGCAACCTCATCGCCCATAAAAAAGGCAACGGCAAAAAGCTTCTTTTTGCCGCACATACCGACAGTATCGGGTTTTTCGTAACCTTTATTGAAAAGAACGGAGCAATAAGAGTAAGCCCTGTCGGAGATATTGATTTTCTCGCCTTTTCATATTCGGAAGTCGTTTCCGAAAACGGAGTAAAGGGTGTTATTGTGTCCGAAAAGGACAGCGAGATACCGAAAGCAGACAGCGTTTATATAGATATAGGCGCAAAGAGCGAAAAACAGGCAAAATCAAAGGTGAAAGTTGGCGACTTTTTCGTTCCCGCACCGAAGATGACAAAACTTCTCTCGAACGTATATGCGGGTCACTCGTTTGACGGCAAAGTCGGTTGTGCAATTATCATTGAAGCGATAAAGCAGATAAAGGAAACTAAAAACGACCTCTATTTCGTATTTACCGTACAACAAGAGGTATATTCGAGGGGTGCCAGGGTTGCCGCTTATTCGGTAAAACCCGATATAGCCATAGCAGTTGATACGACCGACGCAAAGGACAAGTCCTCGGTATCGGACGGAAATGTGGTTTTAGGCGATGGAGTGTCGATAAAAATAAAGACGTCGAGAATGATTTATTCCCCCGAGATAGTGGAAAAACTACGTGAAATATCATCATGTAACTCGATAAAATATCAATGCGAGGTAGTTGCCTCGGGTGCAGACGGTGACGCCAAAGCATTGCAGAAAGGTGCTATGGGTTGCCTTGCGGGCGCAATATCAGTTCCGTGCGCAAATATCCACACATCCTCGGAGATAATAGACATAAAGGACGCAGAAGAAACCCTTAAATTAGTCTTAAAAATTGCGGAGGAAATATGAAAGTAAGAAGAATTTTGTCAACATTATCAATAGTTCTTATTGTGTGTGCATTTACATCGTGTTCAGATAAAGATGACGTGCCGAAGGGTATGAAGCTTGCCTCGGATACGAGCGTAGTGGACTATTCGCTTTTCGTCCCTGAAGAATGGATGATTGTCACAAGGAACGGAGCAACGAGTGTACAAGTGTCGAAAACAGACTGTTCAAGCGTCAGCGTGGCACAGTGGAATCTCACGGACGAAATATCGTCAATCGACGCATGGTGGGAAGATTACAAAGAACAAATGAATAATATATTTGCTGAGATGACTGTAGTAACTGAAGGAGAAAAAACGGTAGTTGACGGCAAGGCGGCAAGCAAATATATTTATTATGGAACGCTCAAAGGTGGGGTAAAGTATACCTTCTTGGTGGTTGCAACCGTAAGAAACGGTAGTATATACGTAATAACCTATACTTCGATGGGCGAGATCGACGATGAAAACAGTCTTTTCTCAAAAAATCTTGGCACGGTAAATTCCATAATAGAAAATATGAAATTCAATTAAGGCTCAAAATGAAAGAAATTTATTTTGATAACAGCGCAACGACGAAAATGTCGGAGGGTGCCGCTTCCAGAATGGTGGAAATAATAAAGGACCATTACGGCAACCCCTCATCGCTTCACACAAGGGGACTGGACGCCGAAAATATCCTCGAGGGAGCAAGGAGGACTATACTCGAAACTCTCGGAATTACAAGGGCGACAAAGGGCGAGCTTGTGTTTACCTCCGGCGGCACGGAGTCAAACAACCTTGCAATACTCGGCACCGTGTTTGCAAAGCGACGCTCGGGCAACGAGAAAATACTTATAACGGACGGAGAACATTCATGCGTGGAAAATTGCGCAGAATTTCTCGAAGAACGTGGATTTACGGTTTTAAGAGTCCCCACATATTCGGGCAAACTTGATATCGATTTTATAAGGGAAAACGCCAAGGGAACTATTCTTGCAAGTTTTATGCACGTCAACAACGAAACGGGCGCACTCTACAATGTAGCCGATGCATTTGCGGCGGTAAAAGAGATGTCGCCCTCGGCGGTTACCCACTCCGACTGCGTTCAATCCTATATGAAAGTAAAATTCACGCCGAAATCTCTTGGTGCCGATCTTATAAGCATAAGCTCGCACAAGATAAACGGCGCAAGGGGAACAGGTGCCCTTTATATTTCTCCCGATATACTCAAATCAAAGAAAATAGCCCCGATAGTATTCGGCGGAGGGCAGGAAAACGGAATCCGCTCCGGAACCGAAAACGTCTGCGCCATAGCCGCTTTTGCCGAGGCGGCGTCGGAGCATAAGACCTCTTTTGCACAGGACGTTTCAAAAATGACTGCACTACGCGACTATATAACGAACAATCTTTTGAAAATCGACGGTGTAAGCGTAAATCTGCCAAGGCAGAGAGCACCGCATATAATAAGTTTTACAACCAGAGGAATAAAGAGCGAAACAATGCTTCATTTTCTCTCGTCAAAGGGCATATATGTATCAAGCGGTTCCGCCTGCTCGTCACATTCAAACAAGGTAAGCCGTGCGCTTACCGCCTTCGGACTTAAAAGAGAAGATGCAGACAGCACTTTGAGGGTAAGCATAGGAGCGCAAAACACAACCGAGGAAGCGGATGAATTTGCAGCAGCGGTACAAGAGGGCATTTCACGCCTTGCAAAAAGACAGTAATTTTTTGAAAATTAAGTGAAAATCTCTTGTAAACTATTGACTTATCAACCGAAAAGGTTTATTATGTTCGTTGGATGGTTTATTTTAATATATGGAGGATTTCAAAATGGAAAGATTAAAAGGTAAAGTAGCAATCGTAACCGGTTCCACAAGCGGTATCGGGGTAGGAATTGCAAAACTTTTTGCAAAAGAGGGCGCGAAAGTCGTTGTCTGCGGACGCCGTGAGGCAAAGGGACAGGCAGTTGTCGACGCTATTGTAAAAGAGGGTGGCGAGGCTTCCTATCATTTCATGGACATCACCGACACATCAAGTATCGACGCTTTGTTTAAGGACACCGCCGAGAAGTACGGCAAGATAGACGTTCTTGTAAATAACGCCGCAAACGTTGCTCTGAAAGACGGACGTGTTGACGAACTTACCGTCGAGATGTGGGATAATATCTTCAACAGCGACATGAGAGGAACTTTCTATGCAATAAAGACTGTATTGCCTTACATGAAAGAAAACAAGGGCGGCTCTATCATTAATATAGGCTCCATGGCTTCCTGCGGAGGAGACCTCGGCTCAACTGCGTATGCTTGCGCAAAGGCAGGAGTTGATATGCTTACCAAGTCCACCGCATTGCAGTATGGCAAGGACAATATCCGTTGCAACTGCGTTCGTCCGGGACTTATCGTAACTCCCGACAACGAGGCACACGTTCCCCAGGTTCTTAAGGACATATTCCTTAACAACATAATGGTAAACCGTTACGGATGCCCCGAGGACATTGCCAACATGTGCATATACCTCGCTTCCGACGAGAGCGAATACTTCACGGGACAGGTTGTAACCGTTGACGGAGGACTCAACGCTCACGTTTCCACCGTCGGGCAGTTCAAGGAAATGAAATCCCGTACCTGGTAACCTACTGCGCACTCTAATTCTTTGAAACCTTAAACCGTCTGCTTTTCAGCAGGCGGTTTCCCTTTAAAATAAAAATACTGTCCTCGCAAGAAGACAGTATTTTTATTTTAGTTATTGCATTTGCTTTTGCTTATTTTTCCGACGAGCCGTCGTCCTTATCGTTTCCGGCATTGTCTGTATTTGCGACTTGTTCGGTTGTTGTGTTGCTTAAAAGTTTCTTCTTGTTAAAGAACCATACAGCGCAAACCGATCCCCCGGCAACAACTGCGATTCCTACAATTATTCCGATAATCACGCCGGGCTTCAGTCCGTTGCCGTTGCTCTCACCACCGGATGTTTCAGTCGATGAGTCCGTGTCCGTCTCGGTACCTGTAGCCGTGTCGGTATCCGTATCGGTATCGGTGTCGGTGTCTGTATCCGTCGAAGATGAATTGTTTACGGTTATGGAAATCTGCTTTTCTATGCCCATATAAGTAAACGTTACCATCTGTTGTCCTGCGGTAAGCGGTTCTGTGGGAAGCGTAAATCCGCTCGATACATTCTCTTCGGATGAGTCGTCGTAAATTACCGTAAGAACCATACCGGTTGCGTCAAACATTTCTCCGTCCGTATATACGAGTTTTGTCGGGGAAGTCTTTACGCGGAGTTCGGAAATGGTTATCGTTTCTCCGAACGCTTTGCGGGCATTGCGTATTGCAAGTTCCGCATTGAACAGCTTTTCGTCGTCGGTTATAAATGTCTTCTGATCGACATTCGTAACCTTGTTGTAAGCACTTCTCGCACTCTTTACCTGCGATTTGTAGGCTTCGAGCAATGCTTTTGCATTGTCTTTGTCCGACATATCTTTAAGGGCGTTTATTTTGCTCACCTCAGGCAATGCTTCAATAGCATCTATGGCGTCTTTTGTATCCTGCTCGGGAATTATATCCGTCTTGCTTACATTTTCAAAGAACAGGTTCCAGATGCGTCCCTCAAAGCCTGCAGCATTTGAAGGATATGAGAGGGAAAGACCGAGTGAATCCTTATTTGAAAGTTCGGGATAGAGTACAAGCGCCGCATAGTCGGAGAAGTTCGCGTAATATTTTTCTTCCGCTTTTGCATCCTGGGCTCTTCTGTCAACTTCGCTTGACTGCGAGAATATATATTTTTCCGCCTCATTTGTAAAGTCTTTTACTATATAAGCTTCAAGCAGCGGTGCATTAAGACCCGAGAACGAGTAAGAGGTGGCGGAACATTTATAAAACGCTTTGTCACCTATTGCTTTGATATCGGACGAGAACGATACTTTTTTAAGGTTGTTTGCAGTTGCAAACGCACTGTCCTGTATTCTTACTACTCCGTCGGGAACCGTATATTCCGCGAGCACTTTTCCGCACGGATAAATCTCTATCTGATAAGAGCCGTTGGGAAGAACGGAGAGGAGAACCCCGTCTTTTGTGAAATAAACATCGTTTGTGCCATCAAGTGCTATTTCTGATACCGATGTACCCATAAGCAGCCCGACACCGAGAGAACCTCTTTCGTTTTTCAGAGTAGCGGGGAGAGTAAATGTTCCATTTAAGAAAGTGTCCTTGAATGCGTAATCGCCTATCGTTTTAACAGAGTTAAGGTTGTTTATAGTATGCAATTTACTTGCGCTGAAAGCATATTTTCCTATCTTTTCGCAAGCAGAGAGATCAACTGTCTGCACGGAGGTGTTAGCAAACGCATAGTCCCCTATTTCCTTTACTTTTGTAAGGTCGAACGACTGCTTTACACAACCGTTAAACGCTCCTGTACCTACTTTTGTAAGCTCAGAGGTATCAAGTCCTTCAAGCGACGCACAGTAGTAGAACGCATAATCACCTACCGAGGTTATCTTGCCGAGGTTCAAAGAGTTAAGAGCCGTACATCCGTAGAATGTAAAGTCACCTATTTCGGTAACGCTGTTTTTAACGCTGTCCGGAAGTATTATTTCCGTAAGTTTCGAAAATCCGTTGTATCCGTAGAATGTTCCCTTACCTATTGAAGTAGTTCCTTCTGCAAAACTTACGCTTCTTAAGGGATACTCTTCAGGTTGATTTGTAAACATGGCGGACGGTGCATAGAAGAATGTATATCTTCCCACCTTTGAAAGAGCAGGGAATTTTACCGTTTCAAGCAAATAGGTATAGGCGAGAACATAATTCCCAAGCTCACTAACTGATGAAGAAGAAAGATCGAGATTTACAAGATCAGTATATGCAAGTGAGTAATCTCCGAGAGATTTTACGTAACTGTTAAGTGTTATCGTATCAAGTCCCGACATCTCAAAGGTGCGGGCGGGCAGTTTGCTTACGCTTGCGTCAAACTTGACTTTTGCAAGGTAGGGGCAGCTGTAAAATACGCCCTCTCCCATCTCTGTAACCGTTGAAGGAACGGTAAGGGGGGAAGAATTATATGTAAGATAAGTGTCCGCAAACGCGTAATCGCCTATCTTTTCAACGATTCCGAGATTTACGTTCTTTAAGTTTCTGTTTCCTGCAAAGGCACCCGCAAGAATTGTCTTAAGTTGTGACGGGGCGGTATATGAAGTCTTGTTCTGAGGAACAAATACAAGCGTTTCAAGAGTGTTGTCGGTATAGTAGCATCCGTCTTCGGGATTTACATAGTATATACCGCTTGTTCCGTTTTTGAATCTGAATTCGGTAACGGCGCATCCCGAGAATATAAGTTTTGCTCCTTTTGCAAAGAATTCATCTGTATCCGTAAGGCTTATCGTCGAAAGTTTTGAGCAATCCTCAAACATAAGGTCACCAAGAACCGTGTGCGACGACATTGTAACCTCTTTAAGTGAGGTGCAACCCGAGAATACGCTGCTGCCACTTACGCGCAATTCCGTTATATCCACGCTTTCGAGGCTCGTACAGCCTTTGAAAGCATCGTTACCGAGAGTTCCTATCTGCGGTGAAGTGCGCAAGAACTGCGTATCGTCAAGATCGAGGATGTTCGCAACCTTCGTGTCCACTGAGTTGTCGGTAACAACAAGGTTGTTTACATATTTAAGGGATGAGCACCCCTGGAAGCAACGGTCATTGAATGTTATCGCGCGTGAACGCAGGTCTATGCGTTCGAGTGCTGTGCAATCCTTGAATGCGTCACTTGCAACGAATGTAACGCTCTGAGGAAGTATAACTCGTTTGAGTGATGTCATACCGCTGAATGCGGCGTGCTGTATTTCCATACACGGAGAGGATATTTCAAGTTCAGTTATGTTATTGTTGTCCTTGAATGCTTCCTCATAGATGTAGTATACGTTAAGGCTCTTTGGAATCGTGACCTTGCCGCCCAGACCATAATAGCCTCTTAAAACGCCGTTTTGTACATCAAATTCGGGCCCTACATTCAATTTTGCGGTTACCGCAAATGCCGATGGCTTTCCGTTTACATACTGAGTTGCGGTTATGTAAGCGGTACCCTCACGCATAGTCTTTACAACTCCCGTGTATTCGTCAACGCTAGCAACATCGGGTGAACTGCTTGAAAAATGTATATCAAGCTCTCCCGGGTAGTAC